>CAMVJF010000189.1 GCA_947167725.1 uncultured Clostridia bacterium
AGCCGCCGCGCGGCTTGTTGATCATGTGCTCGACGTTGATGTTGCGCTCGCTGATATAATCGAGAATCCTCGTGATCATGCGCGGCACGTTGCGGTGGATGACGCACAGACGGCACACGCCCATGCGGCTGAGCGATACGTCCGGCAGATTGACGGAGTTTTTGATATTGCCGTTGGCGAGATAGTCGTAGATCTGGTTCGCGCCCATAACCGCGCAGCGGTCCTCGCTCTCGGGCGTGCAGGCGCCGAGATGGGGCATGACGATGACGTTCCTCTGCCCGATCAGCCTGTCGTTGGGGAAGTCCGTGACGTATTTCGCCACCTTGCCGGAGGCGATCGCCGCGAGCATGTCCCCGTCGCAGACGACCTCGGCGCGGGATTCGTTGACGATGCGCACGCCGTCCTTCATCCGCGCGAGCTCCGCGGCGGCGATCATGTGGTGCGTCTGTTCGTTGTAGGGGACGTTGAGACTGATGTAGTCGCTCTTCACGAGCAGCTCGTCCATCGACTCCGCCCGCAGGACGTTGCGTGAAAGGCGCCACGCCGCGTCTACCGACATGAAGGGATCATAACCGTATACGGTCATGTCCAGCGACTCGGCGAGGTTCGCCACGAGCGCGCCCGTCGCGCCGAGACCGATGACGCCCATGGTCTTGCCCATGAGCTCCGGCCCGCCGAAGGCGTTCTTGCCCTTCTCGACCAGCGCGGGGATCTTCTCCCCCTCCCCGGCGATGGACTTGACCCATTCGATGCTGCCCAGCACGTCCCGCGAGGCCATCACGAGCGAGCACATCTCCAGCTCCTTGACGCCCTCGGCGTTCGCGCCGGGGCTGTTGAATACGACGATGCCGCGCTCGGCGCACTCCTCGACGGGGATGTTGTTATAGCCCGCGCCGGCGCGGGCGATGCACAGCAGTTCCTCGTTGAAGGCATAGCCGTGCAGCTCGGCGCTGCGGCAGAGGATGGCCTGCGGCCGCTCCACGTCCGCGCCGACGCGGCAGCCGTGCTTCTCCAGCACCTCGATCCCCAGCGGGGAGATGCTGTTCATGGTCTTGATCTCAAACATGTTCTCTCTCGAACTCCCTCATGTATTCCGCCAGCTTCGCCGCGCCCTCCGCGGGCATGGCGTTGTACAGCGACGCGCGCAGGCCGCCCGCGCTCTTGTGGCCCTTCACGGAGACGAGGCCCCGCGCCGCCGCGCCGGCGGCGAAGCGCGCGTCGGTCCCGGCGTCTCCGCTCGTAAACGTGACGTTCATCAGACTGCGGTCCTCTTTCCGCGCGCGGCCGCGGAAGAGGCGGCTCTCGTCGAGCGCGCCGTAGAGGATCGCCGCGCGCTCGCGCGCACGCTCCTCCATGGCGGCGACGCCGCCCTGCTCCCGGACCCAGTCGAGCGTCAGCGAAAGCATGTAGATACACCAGCACGGAGGCGTGTTGAGCATCGAGTCCGTGCGGATCATGGTCTCATAGCGCATGATCTTCGGCGTGCAGGGGAGCTCGCGCCCGGCCAGAGCCTTGTCCAGGATCACGACCGTGAGCCCGGCGGGGGCCATGTTCTTCTGCGCGCCGGCATAGACGAGGCCGTAGCGCGAGAAGTCCACCGGGTGCGTCAGGATGTCGGAGGACATGTCGCAGACCAGCGGGCAGGCCGTCTCGGGCACATAATGCCACTGTGTGCCGTAGATCGTGTTGTTCTCGCAGTAGTAGAAATATTTCGCCTCCCCGTCGAGCGAAAGCTCGTCGGGGCGCGGGATGCGCGCAAAGCCGTCCGCCGAGCCGTCGGCGGCGATGCGGACGGCGCCGTATTTGCGGGCCTCCTCCGCGGCGAGCGCGGAAAAGCGGCCGGTCACGGCGTAGTCGGCGCTGCCGCCCGCGAGCAGGTTCATCGGGATCGCGGCGAACTGCAGCGTCGCGCCGCCCTGCAGCAGCAGGATCTCATGGCTCTCCGGCACCGCGAGCAGCTCGCGCAGCGAGGCCTTGGCCCGGTCGAAGATCTCCTGAAAAGCGGCGGAGCGATGGCTCATCTCCATCACGGACATGCCCGTGCCCCCGTAGTTCAGCATCTCGGCCGCGGCACGCTCCAGCACGCTGCGCGGCAGGACCGAGGGGCCGGCGGAAAAGTTATAGACCTCTTCTCTCGTCATTTCCGTCACTTCCCTGTTGATATCAAAAAGGATTATACCATCCTCACGCGTTCGCGGTCAAACGACATTTCCCACAAGCTCGTCGCCGGAAACGCCGCAGATTTTGACGGTTTTGACCTGTCCGTGCAGGCCGGGCTGCGGCACGCGTACGAGGAGATAGTTGTCGCTGTGGCCGACCGAGCCCTCGCCTCCCGCACTCTCGAAGAGCACCTCCAGCTCCGCGCCGATCTGGGAGCGGAGATAGGCCGCGCGCAGCTCGGCGGCCACGGCGCTCGCCTCCGCGGCGCGGCGGCTCTTGAGCGCGGCGGTACACTGCCCCGGCATGCGGTCGGCCGGGGTGCCGGGACGGCGGGAATAGGGAAAGACGTGCAGGTCCGCGAAGCCGCAGCGGCGCAGGAACGCGAGCGTCGCGGCATGGTCCTCCTCCGTCTCGCCGGGGAAGCCCGTGATCAGATCGCCCGTCAGCGCGCAGCCGGGGAAGGCGGCGCGCAGCCGCTCGGTCACGGCGAAAAAGCGCTCGGTGTCGTACTTGCGGCGCATGGCCGCGAGCGTCCGGTCGCAGCCGGACTGCAGCGAGAGGTGGAAATGGCGGCAGACCGCGCCGGTCGCGGCAAGGCGCGCGCAGAATTCGTCGGTCACGACCGTCGGCTCGAGCGAGCCGAGGCGAAGACGCATCCCGGGCGCATGTGCGGCGATCGTCTCCACGAGTTCCGCAAGGCCCGGCTTTTCGGGCAGGTCCACGCCGTAGGAGGCGATCTCGATGCCCGTGATCACGAGCTCGCGGTAGCCCTCGGCGGCGAGGCGTGCGCTCTCCGCCGCCGCCGCTTCGAGGGGCAGGGAGCGCAGACGGCCGCGGGTGTAGGGGATGATGCAGTAGCTGCAGAAGTTCTGGCAGCCGTCCTGCACCTTCAGCATTGCCCGCGTCCGCGCCCCGAGAGCGCCCGCGCGCAGCTCCTCGAAGACGCGGCGCTCAAAAGGCTTGTCGATCCAGATCTCCGCCTCGCCCTCGGCCGCGGCTCTCTCCACGGCCTCGATAAAGGCCGCGCGGCCGCCCGTGCCGAACACGACCCGCGCGCCCAGCGACGCGGCCGTCTCCGGCTCGAGTTGGGAATAGCAGCCGCTCACGGCGAGCACCGCGCCGGGGTTCTCCTCGCGCAGACGGCGGATGAGCTGGCGGCTCTTGCGGCCGCTCTCCGCCGTGACGGCGCAGGTATTGACGAGTACGGCGTCCGCCGTCTCGCCTTCCCCCGCCGGCGCGTGGCCGCGGGCGCGCAGCATGGCCTCCATGGCCTGTGTCTCATATTGGTTGACCTTGCAGCCGAGAGTGGCTATAATATACTTCATCAATCTTCTCCCGAAATAAGGATCGTACTATGGAACACTATCTTGACAACGCGGCGACCACCCGGGTCTGTCCCGAGGCGGCCGAGGCCGCGGTGAACGCCATGACGCTCTGCTACGGCAACCCCAGCTCGACCCACCGCAAGGGCCGCGAGGCGGCCAAGCTGCTCGCCCGGTCCCGCGCGCAGGTCGCGCAGGCGCTCGGCTGCAGGAGCGAGGAGCTGGTCTTCACCTCCTGCGGATCGGAAAGCGACAACTGGGCGCTGCTCGCCGGGGCCGAAGCCGCGCGCCGCGCGGGGAAGCATATCGTCAGCTCCGAGGTCGAGCATGACGCCGTGCGCAAAACGCTCGATCTGCTCGAGCGGCGAGGCTGGGAGGTCACGCGCCTCCGGCCCGATGAGAGCGGCGCGATCCGCGCGGAGGATG
>CAMVJF010000190.1 GCA_947167725.1 uncultured Clostridia bacterium
TCAATCGGGCGGACGCCGAAGTTGCAGCCGCCGGGCATCGTGGTCTTGGCCTTGCCGAAGCGGCCGAGCATCGCGCCGATCAGATAGTAGGACGCGCGGATCTTGCGGGTGAGATCATAGGGAGCATCGACGCATTTGGCGCCGGTGCTGTCGATCTCGATCGTCGTTTTATTGATGAAGCGGATCTTCGAGCCGAGGTGGCTGAGGATCGTCAGAAGCATATCCGCATCGCTGATCTGGGGAATATTCTCGATACGGCAAACGCCGTCGACCAGAAGCGCCGCGGGAATGATCGCCACGGCCGCGTTCTTCGCGCCGCTGATCTCCACTTCGCCGCGCAGGGTCGCGCCGCCGTTGATGACGTATTTTTCCACGAATTCGCACCTTCCCTGTATTCGGGCAGTCGCCCGATTGTTGATTCTATCACAGATGCTGTCAAAAGGCAATCATTTTGTGGTCAACTTTTCAGGAAACCCCAAATCTTGTGTCAGGGGCGTTTTGAAAGAAGACGCGCAGCCTTCAGGACCGCGATCACGGTCTTGGCATCCGGCAGCTCGCAGCGGTCCGCCATGGCAAGGAGCTCGTCGAGGCCGTGCTTTTCGACGTTCAGGAATTCGTCCTCGTCGAGATGGCTCCGGCCCGCATGCAGACCGCGCGCCAGATAGAGGTGCAGGACCTCGCTGGAAAAGCCGGGAGAGGTATAGCACGCGCCGAGATCGATCAGCTCGTCGGCCGTGAAGCCCGTCTCCTCGGACAGCTCGCGCACCGCGCAGGAGAGCGGCTCCTCGCCGTACTCGAGCTTGCCGGCCGGGATCTCCAGAAGCTGGCGGGAGAAGGGGTACCGGAACTGCCGCACAAGGTAGCAGGTCCCGTCCTCGTCGATCGGCAGGATCCCCACGCCGCCCGGGTGCTCGACGACCTCGCGGCGGACGATCCTGCCGTTCTCAAGCTGCGCGCGGTCGAGGCGCACGTTCACGATCACGCCGCGGTACTTGACCTCGCCGTCCACGCGCTTCTCGATGCATTCCATGGCGCATCCCTCCCTGCATAATCTTTGCAATTGACATAATATCGTATCTTGAGTATAGCACAGTCATTCGGCGATTTCCATACTTTTTTGCCGCGTTGGATCCCTGTATTCAGAAAAAAACGCGCAAAACGAGACAATTCAGGGTTAAAATCATTTCGCTTTCGCTTCATTCGGTGACGCCGCGGTAACACGGGCGTGATCTGTTCATAAAATATGCTTTTATTTTCCTGCCCGCTGTGGTAGAATCGCAGGGAGGATGTGAGAGAACATGGCTGCCAAGCTCAAGGGCGTGAAGGAGATCACCGCCAACCGCAAAGCCTTTCATGAATACTTCGTGCTCGAACGCTATGAAGCCGGGATCGAGCTTTGCGGGACGGAGGTCAAATCCATCCGTGCCGGCGGCGTGAATCTCAAGGATTCCTTCTGCGTGATCAAAAACGGCGAGCTCTTTGTCCGCGGCATGCACATCTCCCCCTATGAACACGGCAACATCTTCAACCGCGACCCCGTGCGGCCGCGCAGGCTCCTGATGCACAAGCGCGAGATCCTGCGTCTCAACGCGCGCGTCATGCAGGACGGCGTGGCGCTCGTGCCGCTGCGCATGTATTTCAAAGACAGCCGCGTCAAGCTCGAGATCGGGCTGTGCAAGGGCAAAAAGCTCCACGACAAGCGCGACAGCGAGGCCGAGCGGCAGTCGAAGCGCGACATCGAGCGCGCGATGAAAAACGCAAACGACGATTGAAAGGAAAGAAGAACATGAGCAATCCCATTGTCACCATCGAGATGCAGGACGGCGGCGTCATGAAGGCGGAGCTCTATCCCGAGATCGCGCCCAACACCGTCAACAATTTCGTTTCCCTGTGCAGAAAGGGCTTTTACGACGGCGTGATCTTCCACCGCGTCATCTCCGGCTTCATGATCCAGGGCGGCGACCCCCAGGGCAAGGGCGTCGGCGGGCCGGGCTACTCGATCCGCGGCGAGTTCACTTCCAACGGTTTCCGCAACGATCTGCGCCATTCCCGCGGCGTCCTCTCCATGGCGCGCACCATGGCGCCGAACTCCGCCGGGAGCCAGTTCTTTATCATGCACGAGGATTCTCCCCATCTCGACGGGCAGTACGCCGCCTTCGGCAAGATCATCGAGGGCCTCGACGTGGTCGATCAGATCGCGAACACCCGGACCGACTACAATGACCGGCCGCGTACGCCGCAGGTCATGAAAAAGGTCACGGTCGAGACCTTCGGCGTCGAGTATCCCGAGCCGGAAAAATGCTGAGGCAGTCTTAATTTTGTTTTCGGTACCCATTATCGAACCGTTGTTCTTTACAAAAGCGAAAGCTTGCCTTTCGTTTTTGAGGGAAAGATGAAGTCCGTCGGTCGTTGTTGCCGCGCGGTGCGCGGCAACGTGACCGAACGGATTTGATCCGACGAGGGGATGTACTGGTTTCGACGGGGGTGCGGAGGCAGGAACAGCGGGCGGATGCGCCCGGCATCCATAAAACGGGCAGCTTATAAATCAAAGAACAACGACAAACCTGTTCTTCTCGCTGCGTAATCGCGCGAGCGTCTCTTCCGGGAGTCCCACGGCCCGGTCTGAGGCGTCGATGAGTGGGGACCGTGAGTACGCTAAGCTTTGCGCGTGCCATGCATCATGAAGCTACCGGATCCGTAAGCATGACGGCTTGCGTGCGGACGAGGGAATTCAAATAACCGTCTGCGCCCGGAGAAGTTCCTGAGGATGCGCTTTCGGACGGGAGTTCGATTCTCCCCATCTCCACCACGTCGTCGCAAGCTGCGTATCGCTTGCGACGACTTTTTCATGCTCCGCGGGAAAAGTCTTCTCGCGCTTTTCTCTTGCATATTCTCCGGCGAGAGGGTACAATCGGAAACGGAGCGGGCGGACGTCGGGCGATCCGCCGCTCACATCGACCACACACAACAATATTTGAGGTGAATCATCATGCTCGCAAATCCCGACTTTTGGATCATGAAGCCCTTCAACACGCTCTTTTTCCTCTGCTTCGGCTTCTTCCTGCTCCTGCTCGTCGCCGCAAGCCTCCTGCTCCGCGGAAAGAGCGAGCGCGCGAAGCAAGCCGTGCTCGTCACGGCCTGCGCCGTCACCTTTGTCGGCTTCTTCGTCTATAAGTATTTCATCTCCATCGACGCCGACTACAATATCATCACCGCCGAAATGGGCGGCTTCAACTGGTGGGGCGAGCTGCCGCTGCACCTGTGCAACATCAATATGATGCTTATCCCGATCGCCGTGCTGAAAAAGAGCCGCCCGCTCATGTGCTTCGGCTTCTTTCTCGGACCGCTCGGCGCGCTGATGGCGCTGCTCATGCCGGGCAACGGCTTCTCGGGCTATTCCCTGCTCCTGCCCCGCATGATCGGCTATTACGGGACGCACTTCATGATCATCATCGAAGGCCTCGCGATCGTCACCTTTGGGCTGTTCCGCCCGCGGCTGCGCGATCTGCCGCGCGCGGCGCTGACCGTGTTCATCGTCGCCTTCTGCGTTTTTCTCATCAATATGCTGCTGCGCTGGAGCGGGCTGCATCCCAAGGCGAATTATTTCTTCTCCGTCGAGACGGAGGGGAACTTCCTGCTGGAGCTGTTCCACAGCTGGATTCCCATCCCCTTCCTCTACCTGGTGCCGAGCATCGTGATCCTCGCGGTCTGGATGCTGCTCATCACCGTGCCCTTCGAGCTGGCCGACCGTCGGAGGGCCCGGCTCGAGTCCAGGGTCTGAACGGCCGGCGGCGCTCGCTTCCGGTCAAGAAAGCTCAACCTCACGTACAGGAGGCTATTCCATGAAACTTGTAACCTTCCTCCGCAGCGGCAGCAGTCTTGAAGAGCT
>CAMVJF010000191.1 GCA_947167725.1 uncultured Clostridia bacterium
CCCGCTGGAGATCTGGGGGGTAAATCTATGATGCAGGGCCTTGACCTTTCATCCTGGCAGAAGGGGCTGGACCCCGGCGCGCTCGACGTCGGCTTTGTGATCGCGAAGCTCGCGGAGGGCGGAAGCCGGGCGGACCCGGCCTTCGACGCCTTCTATCGCGCCGCGAAGGTCCCGATGGGGGCCTACGTCTTCTCGTACGCGACGGACAGCGCGTCCGCGCGGGAGGAGGCGCGCCATGCGCTCTCGCTGCTGCGCGCCCGTCCGCTGCCGCTGGGGGTCTATATGGACGTCGAGACGCCGGAGCAGCTCGCGCTGCCGAAGGCAAAGCTGTGCGAGACCGCGCGGGCCTTCTGCGATCAGATCCGCGAGGCGGGCTACCGCGCCGGGGTCTACGGCTCGGAGCTCGGCGCCTGGTCGCGGCTCGAGCCCTCCGCGCTCGGCGACGCGCTCGTCTGGGTCGCGAACTGGAGCCGCAGGCCGCTGATGCCCTGCGATCTCTGGCAGTTCAGCGACAAGGCGCGCTTTGCGCCCTGGGGCGGGCCGCTGGACGGCGACGAGGCGGTATCCGAGCGGATGCGCGCGATCCTCGGGGACACGGAGACACAGCCGCCGGCGCAGGACGGGCCGGACCGCTTCATGCTCGAGGGCGTCCCGCTGCTGCGGCAGGGCGACAGCGGCGACGCGGTCCGCGCCCTGCAGGGCGAGCTGATCGCCTTCGGCTACCGCTGCGGCGGACGCAGGGTCGGCGAGACGGAGATCCCCGACGGCGTTTTCGGCCCCCGGACGCGCGAGGCCGTCACCGCTTTTCAGAAAGAGCGCGCGCTTACCGTCGACGGCGTCGCCGGACGGGAGACCCGCGGGGCGCTGCTCGGCGCGGGAACATAAACAATACGCAAAGGATACAAGGAGAACATCAAAATGAACGCACCCGAAAAAGCCACCGAGATCAAGGCGCTCGTCACCCTCGCCGTGAGCTTCCTCACCGCGCTGTGGGGCTGGCTCGGCTGGGCGATCGCCATCTTTGTGATCGCGATGCTCGCCGACTATATCACCGGCAGCTGGGCGGCGCGCGCCCGTGGGGAATGGTCGAGCGCCGCAGCCCGCGAGGGGCTGTGGCACAAGCTCGGAGAGATCGCCGCGCTGCTCGTCGCCGCGCTGTGCGACATCGCCGTGCAGGTCATCCTGCACAGCGCCGAGGCGCCGCTCTTCGGTCTCGGCGAGCGGCACTATCTGACGCTGCTCGTCGCCGTGTGGTACACCTTCACCGAGCTCGGCAGCATCATCGAAAACGCCGGACGGCTCGGCGCGCCGATCCCCGAGGGTCTGCGGAAGGGCATCGCCCTGCTCCGCGACAAGGCCGGCGGCGAGAACAAGGAATAAAAAAGAAGAGGATGTGAGTTCTTCACATCCTCTTTTCGCTTTCTCGTTCAGTTTTCGTCCTGTCGGCGGGCGGCGAGGGAAAACTCGCAACCGCAGTAGTTCTGGCGGTAGAGGCCGTATTGTGCGGCGAGCCTGTTCGAGCGGCTCTCTCCGTCGCGCTTCTTGAAATCCGAGGGGAGCCAGGCCACGCCGAAGGCCTTGCCGATCTCCTCGCCGAGGGCGTTGATCCGCTCGGCGTCCTTGTAGCGCGAGACCGTCAGCGTCGTGCAGAAATAGTCGAAGCCGTACTGCCTGGCCAGCCGCGCACATTCGAAGAGGCGCAGGCGGAAGCACTCGGTACAGCGCGCGCCGCCCTCCGGCTCGTCCTCCAGCCCCTTGACGCGGCGCAGGTACTCCTCATGCTTCCAGCTCTCGGCCAGCACGCTCACGTCCTCGCTCAGCCCCATCTTCTCGATGAGCTCGAGCTGGGTCTCGAAGCGGCGGTCGAACTCCTCCTGCGGGTAGAGGTTGGGGTTGAACCACAGCAGCGTCACCTCGAAGGAGCGGCACAGCAGCTCGAGCACCGCGCTCGAGCAGGGGCCGCAGCAGCTGTGCAGCAGCACGCGCGGACGGCGGCTGCCGCTCTTTTCGACGATCCTATCCAGTTCTTTCATGTAATTTCTCTTGCTCATGGCCCGATCATACCACAGCGCGCGGGAAAAAGCCACACATTCTTGATTGACGCGGCGCGCTGCTCTGGGCTATAATAGCGCTGTGACGGAGAGACGCTCTCCGCAACAGACCAGGGATCGGAGGAACCGCTATGGACAGCCGCACCGACAAGCAAAACTACTATCTCGATATCGCGGATTCCGTGCTGGAGCGCTCGACCTGCCTGCGCCGCAAATACGGCGCGATCATCGTGCGCAACGACGAGATCATCTCCACCGGCTACAACGGCGCGCCGCGCGGACGGCGCAACTGCTCGGACATCGGCGAGTGCACCCGCGAAAAGCTGCACATCCCCTCCGGCGAACGCTATGAGCTGTGCCGCTCCGTCCACGCCGAGGCCAACGCCATCATCTCCGCCTCCCGGCGCGACATGATCGGCGCGACGATCTATCTTGTCGGGCGCGACGCGCTGACCAACCAACTCCTGCCGAACGCCATGTCCTGCTCGATGTGCAAGCGCCAGATCATAAACGCCGGCATCGAGAAGGTCGTGATCCGCTCGACGCCGACGGAATACCGCACGATCGAGGTACAGGAGTGGATCGACAACGACGACTCCATTTTTGATTTGAGTCTGTAAGAATACCAAACAGGAGGAACGCCCCATGAGCAAGAACGTGATCTTTTGCTTTTCCGGCACCGGCAACTGCCTCGATATCGCCAAAAACATCGCCAGGGAGCTGGGCGACACGGACATCGTGATGATGCGCCGCGCCCCGGCCGTCACCGATGTGCGCTTCTGCGAGCGCGTCGGCTTCGTCTTCCCCTGCCACGCCGGCGGCATGCCCCTCGGCATGGAGGATCTCCTGCGCACGCTCTCCGTCAAGCCGAACCCCTACACCTTCGGCGTGGTCAGCTACGCGGGCTATCCCGGTATCGGCCTTTCACAGCTCAACAGCATCATCCCGCTGGATTACTGGGCCGGGATCTCCCACCAGAGCGCCTGCATCTGGCTGATGCCCCACACGCTGATGTTCCCGCCGCTCACGCCCGAGAAGGCGCAGAAGCGTTCCGAGGAGCTCGCCGCGCAGATCGCCGCAGACGTGAAAGCCTTCCGCAAGTCGGACAAGGCCCCCGCCGCGCCCCTCTTCAACAGGATCGAGGCCTCCGTGTGGCCGAAGCTCGCGGCAAAGAAGGCCGCGGCCTTCTCCGTCTCGGGCAAGTGCATCGGCTGCGGCCAGTGCGCGCGCCTGTGCCCCAAGGGGAACATCCGCATGGTGGGCGGGCGTCCCGACTTCGGCAAGGACTGCATCCAGTGTCTGAGCTGTCTGCAGTTCTGCCCGCGCGAGGCCATCCACATGGGCGGCCCGACGGTCAAGCGCGAACGCTGGCACAATCCCAACGTCAGCGCCGAGGAGATCAACGAGAAGATCATCCATATCGACTGAGTATGCAGAAGAAAAGAGGCGGATCCGTGTTTTGAACGGATCCGCCTCTCTTTTTGTCTTCGCAGCGCCGCCTTGTCAGGAGATCGGGACGATGCCCGCGCCGGTCTTTTCGTTGAAGGCCTCGACCGCGCCGTCCTGCAGGGCGGCGACAAGCGCCTGGATCTCGCTGCGGCTCTCGTCGCCGCGGCGGACCGCGATGATGTTGGCGTATGTCTGGGCTGCGTCACCGGAAGCGTCTTCAATCGCCAGTGCATCCGTCGTCTTGAAGCCGGCACCCAGAGCGTAATTGTAATTGATCACGCCCAGGGTGCCTTCGTCGCTGTTCTTCAACTGGGCGGGGATGGTCTCGGCGTTCACGGCGCTGATGTTAAAGCCCCCGTCATCCACGATATCCAGGACCGTAATGCC
>CAMVJF010000192.1 GCA_947167725.1 uncultured Clostridia bacterium
TCCTGCTCTATCGCTGGGTGCCCGCGGGCGAGCACCATTCCGCCCAGCAGTGGCCGGGCGCTCTGTTTTCCGCGCTCGCCTGGGTGGGCTTCTCCTGGGTCTTCTCGCTTTACGTCTCCCTCTCCGACAAGTTCGGCGCCTACGGCTATCTCGGCACGATCCTCGTGTCGATGATGTGGATTTACTACTGTCTGATGTTCCTGCTCATCGGCGGCTGCATCAACGCCTATATCGAAAAGCGTGCCGGAGCAAAGCATCCGGGCGTGTCCGACACGATCGCGGATTGAGCAAAAAAGAAAAAACCGGAGCCTGTTTTCGGCTCCGGCTTTTTGTTATGTTCAGCTCTGCGCGTCGGGGTACAGGCTCTTGAAGAGCTGCTTGGCCTTGTAGATGCTGCTGAAGGCGTTGCTGCCCGCGAGCATGACCAGGATGCCGCTGGGCGAGCCGTTCTGCACCAGTCCGATCACCATGCTCAGCACCCCGAGCGCCAGCGCGAGGATGGCGGGCGTGTACGAGCACTTGGCGCGCAGCCAGAAGGCGAGGACCACCAGCAGGACCGCGTCGATCGGGAAGATCCCTGTGAGGATCTCAAAGGCGAGCGTGATCCCGGCGCAGACGAGCAGGATGATCCAGCTGCTCTTGATCGACTTGCGGATCTTCTCCGGGCAGGCGGAGCTCTGGATGAATTCCTTCAGGCTTGCCGGGGCAGGACCGGCGGGGGGCTGCTCATAGACCGGGCTCTGGTCGGCGGGAGCATAGACACTCTCGCTCACGGGGGCGACGGCGCTCGTCTCCGCCTGGTTCAGCGGGGCGCCGCAGCTCCCGCAGAATTTGTCGTCCGTTTTGATCTCGCTTCCGCAATAAGGGCATTTCATGGTTGGATTCTCCTTTCTGTGTGTCCTCGGCCTGTCTTACAGTACCTGCGTCGCCGCGAGGCGGCGGTTCTTATAATCCGGGTCGCCCGTCACGTCCCGCAGGATGCGGATCTCCTCCGGCAGCGGGGCGTCCCGGTGGCCGCCGCCGTAGACGAAGAGTACCGCCTTGTCCTCCGAGAAGGGGTAGACGTCGATCTCCATGCGGCAGCCGCCGTGGCTGAAGCGGTATTTCGTCTTGCGCACCGAGTGCAGCGCCGTGTCGCCCTCCATGAGCGCGCGGACATACTCCTTTTCGGAGATCGGCTTTTCGGTGACCCAGCGCCGCCCGTCCTCGCCGAGGCGCTTCTCGGTGTAAAAATACAGGTATTTGTCGCCGTTCTTCTGCTGGCGGACGCGGCGCTCGAGCGCGGGAGACGCGGCGATCAGATAGGTCTGCATCATCTCGGTCGGCACGGCGCGGTAACGCTCGCACAGCGTCTCGAGCTCCGGCATGGCGATGAGGAACTTGCTCTTCTCCACCTCCGGCACCTCCTGGCCGAGGATGCGGTAGATCTCCGCGACGGCGCGGTTGATCTTGTCCTCGAAGTCCACGGAGTTGTCGATGATGTGCAGCGAGGGGTGCGCGCTCCAGGCGCGGATCGTGTTGTCGTCCATCTCCCGCGCCCGCTCCACGCTCTCGTAGCGCGCGGCGTTGCCGTAGTTATAGGCGAACTCCGCCCCCTTGGCGCAGGAGACGAGATGCAGCACCGCGTCGTAGCCCGCGAGCATCTGCTCCTCGGTCTTGCCGAAATAGGCGAGCACGGCGCGGAACTCCTCGTCGGATATGTAGGCCTTGTTGTCGAAGACCGCGCGGTCGTAAACGATCAGCACCTTCTCCTCGGGCACCGTCTCGGCGGCGCGCAGCGCGAGCCGCTCCTTGTGGAGCTGGTCGTCGACAACGTAATACTGAAACTCCAGCATGCTCATGCAGCCGGGGAAGGGGCCGAGACCGAAGCCGGAGATCAGCTCCGTCGCGGTCTCCGGGATCGTGATGACCTTCCAGCCGTCCTCCTGCTTGAACTCCTTGAGGATGCGGCTGATGAGAGTCGTTTTGCCCGCGGCGGGACCGCCGGTGAGGACGATGCGCGTGATCTTCTTGGGCATGTCTATGTACTCCCCTTCTGTCTGTTTTCGGAGGTCTATGATGATTCTATCATGGACTTTTTCTCTTTACAAGTCCCGGATCTCCGCCGTGACGCCGCCGTTTTCAAAAACCTCGACAAGCGCCCAGGTCAGACGCCGCCCCCTGCCGGCCGTGCCGGGGTTGATGAGGCGCACGCCGCCCATCTCCGTGTTCTCCGGGACGTGCGTGTGGCCGAAGAAGGCGAGCGTGCAGCGGCGCTCCTGCGCGGCGTAGCACAGCGAGTCGAGCCGCCCCCAGTCGACGGCGTAGCGGTGGCCGTGGGTCAGCAGCGCCCGGACGGGGCCGAGCTCCACGACCTCGTCGAGCGGCGAGCCGCCCGGTCCGTCGCAGTTGCCGCAGACGGCGTGCAGCTCGATCCCGGGGAACTCGCGCCGCAGGCAGTCCGCGTCGCGCGCAAAATCCCCGAGATGGAAGATCATGTCCGGCCGGACGCCGCGCACGGTCTCGAGCATGCGGGCGGTGCTGCCGTGGGTGTCGGAAAAAACGGCGATCTTCATGGGCGTTCTCCTATTTTCGTCAAAATCGGTGATCTTTCCGCGCGCGCCGGCATAGAATGGAGCGATCGGAAAGCGGGGTGTGGCAGCGTGAAGGATCTGGAAACGGTCGCAAAAGAGCTTGCCGCGAGCGGCAGGCGCGGCGAGCTGGAGGCTCTCGCCTCCTCCGCCGACGGACAGAAGCTCGGCGGGATGATTGACGGCGCGGCGTTGGAAAAGGCCGTGAAAAGCGGCGACACCGCGGCGCTCAAAAGCGCGCTCGCACGTCTGATGGAGACGCCGGAGGGCCGGCGTCTGGCGCAGGACGTCGGGCGCATCATGGGGAAATGAGACGGGAGGCGGGCCGTGAGTGAGCTGGAAGAGCGGATCAGCAGCGTCCTGAACGATCCCGAGCAGCTCGCGCGCATCAGCGCGATGGCGCAGCAGCTCATGGGCGGCGAGACGGAGAAGGACGCGCCAGTCGGCGCGCCGGGCGCGGAGGCGCCGAAGCTCGATTTCGGCGCGCTGCTGCGCGGCGGGCTCGGCGGGAAAAGCCGTCAGATCCGGATGCTCGAGACGCTCGTGCCGTGTCTGGACGAAAAGCGCGCGGCGAAGCTGCGCCGCGCGATCGGCGCCGCGCGCGTATTCTCCGTCGTCCGCACGGGGCTGAGGACGGAGATCGGAAATGTATAAGGTCTATCACGGCGGGGGGCCGCCCCGGCGGGTCGAGGAGCGGCGCGAACGCCCCGGCGCGCCCGCGTCCGTTCCGCCGCCGCGCATGCCGCCGCAAGGGGAGCTCGACGATCCGCTGCGGCGCACGATCGAGTCGCTGCTCTCGCGCGTCACCTCGGATCTCGAGACGGAGGACCTTGTTCTGCTGCTGATCGTGTATCTGCTCTATCGCGAGAGCGAGGACACGGAAATGCTGATCATTCTCGGCGCGCTGCTGCTCTTATAGCGCCGCGCCTGCGCCTCCGGATGAGCCCCAGCGCGGCCGCGCCCGCCGTGCAGCACACGAGGGCGGAGATCGCGCGTGCCGCGGCGCTGCCGCGCAGCGCGACCGCGACGGCCAGCAGCCCCAGCAGGGCGGATACGGCGTGAAGCAATCTCACGACCCGGCGCTGGTCGAGCCCGAGGGCGAGCAGACGGTGGTGGATATGGCCCCGGTCTGCCCGCAGCGGGTTTTCGCCCCGCAGGGCGCGGCGCGTGAAGGCGAAGGCCGTGTCCGCCAGCGGCAGCCCCAGCGCGAGCGGCGGGGCGAGGAAGGCCAGCAACGCGTGGGACTTGAACATACCCAGCATCGCCGCTTCGCCGAGCAGAAAGCCCAGGGTCTGCGAGCCGGCGTCGCC
>CAMVJF010000193.1 GCA_947167725.1 uncultured Clostridia bacterium
CTCTACGAGGCCGAAAAGCTCGCGAGCTATTCCGGCAAGGCCCTGCACGGCAAGAAAAACCACTGCAACCGCTTCGAGGCGGAAAACGACTGGCGCTTCGTGCCGTTGACGCGCGCGCTGATCCCGGACTGTCTCGACATGCTCGACCTCTGGTCGGAGGAGAACGCCGAACGCCTCGACAAGAGCATCGTCTTTGAGCACACCGCGATCGTGCGCGCCTTCGCGGCCTTTGAAAAGCTCGCGCTCGAGGGCGGCGTGCTGTACGCGAACGGAAAGATCGTGGGCTTCACGCTCGGCGAGATGGCCTGCGAGGACACCTTCGACGTCCATTTTGAAAAGGCGGAGGGCAGTCTCAACGGCGCCTATCCGATGACCTGCCGCGAGCTGACGCGCATGCTGACGGCGCGGCATCCCTCTCTGCGCTACATCAACCGCGAGGACGACATGGGCATCGAGAGCCTGCGCCGCTCGAAGGAATCGTACAAGCCGGCCTTCCTGCTGAGGAAGTACACGGCGCACTGGGTGGACACAAAATGATCAGACACTACCGAAAAGAGGATATCCCCGCGATGCGCGCGCTGTGGCGCCGCGTCTTTGACGAGAGTGAGGCCTTTCTCGATGGCTTTTTCACGCTTCTGCCGGATATCGGCGGGGCGGTCGTCGCGCTCGGCGAAACGGGCGAACTCGTCGGCGCGGCCTATGCGCTGACGGGCTATGAGCTGCTCTCGGGCGGGATCAAGCCGCAGATTGGCTACGTCTATGCCGTCGCGGTGGATGGACCCGCCCGCGGCCGGGGGACCGGCGCGGCGCTTGCAAAGGCCGCGGCGGCGCTCTGCCGCGAGCGCGAATCCGCGATCGTCACGACGCTGCCCGCGGAGGAAGGCCTGTATCCGTGGTATGAGAAGCAGATCGGGACGGATCAGCTGCTCCGGCGGGAAACGCGGCGTGTCGAGGCAAAGAAATCAGTCGACATAATGAAACTGAGCGCGACGGAATACATGCTGTGGCGCGAGAATATGCTCCGCGGCGCGCCGCATGTACACCTCTCCTATCCGATGCTGGAGACCCAGCGCCTGCTGTGCGAAAGCTACGGCGGCGGGCTCTATGCGTCGAGCGACGGGATCTTTGCCGCCTACCGGGACGGCGCTTCGCTCATCGTGCGCGAGATCCTTTGCGCGCAAGGCGATCCGGCTGATACGGCGGCCTCGGCGGCGGCCCGGCTCGGCTGCGGCGAGGCGCTGTTTTCCCTCCCCTGCGAGAGCGGCGGCGCGCGCTACGTTGTGTCCGACACCGCGCTTCCCGCGCGCACCGTCTGGAATCTCACGCTGGACTGAGATCATTTTACATTTCTGAAACAATTTCAATCTTGTTTACGTAACAACTATTTTTTATTCTGAAAGGGCAAGAATGACTCATCTTTTCATTTTGTCCTCATCCGAATAGCGAAAGGGAACGGCTTTCACCGTTCCCTTTTGTTTTTTTCTGCGGAAGCGCCGCTCCTGCCGCCGCCGGCGCCTTCCGGTCATCCGTTCGATAAAAACAGGGCGAATACGCAGTATCTGCGTATTCGCCCTGAAGTTGTTGTTTGCTTATCCGATCAGGAGATCAGCGATTGAAAATGGAAAAGTCGAAGATGGGAGCCGGGTAGAAGACGCGGGTGTTCTCATCGACGCGGATGGTGCACTTGCCGATGGTGTAGCCCAGAGGATCGTACTTGTTCCAAACGCTCTTCCTATAGCTCCACTTGTGAGCATCGATGGGATTTTTGTAGGGGCCCTTCTCACGGTTCAGACCGAGGATGGAGCGGATGGGAGCCGTGATGGTGTTGATGGAGAGATAGGGGACCGGGTCGATCCAGTCGCCGAGACGCTTGATCGAGCCCTCACGGAAGCCCTGGGAGAGCAGCGGGGAGCCGAAGGTGACGGTGTTGAGGACCTTGTACTCCTTCTTGATCAGCGGGTTGGCCGCGACCTGCTGGGCGACCATGCCGCCGAGGCTGTGGCCGGCGAGAACGAGGGTCGAGCCCTTATCAACATGGGCGCGGATGGTCTGGACGGCTCTGAGGTAGTAGGAGTTGTTGAGGTTGAAGCCGGAGAAGAGGTCGGTGAGGACCTCGGTGGCCTGGTTGAAGACCAGATCGGTGCCGGAGAAGGTGACCAGAACGACGTCGGTCGTCTTGCGGCCCTTCACGATATGGGCATCGGCGATGCTGATCGTTGCCGTGATCGCTGTAGCCCTCGGACACGTAATTGAACATGTCAGGAGCATTGTTGAGGTAACGGGTCTGCCCGGCGTAAGCCGCGACGCCGCTCATGAGCATGACGACGATCAGCGCGAACGCGAGCAGTCTTGCCATGATTTTGGTGGATTTTCTCTCCTTCATAAACATTCCTCCGAATCAAATTCTTCCAGCTTCCGCCGCGGCTTCCACCATGCCGCCGCCCAAAAGGGCATACGAATAGATCGAAACTGCAGACTACTGGATTATACTGGCATTATAGCACAGAAAAGGCAGCCTTTGGAAGCACTTTTTTCCATTTCCTCAACATAAAAACCGCAAAAAATGAGGCCTGTTTTTTGTGAACTATCACGATAAGGCCTGCTTTTCGCCTCAAAAAGTGACAGATGCTTCAAATAATCAAAGCAAATCAAAAGCTCCCCGTCCTATGACAGGGAGCTTTTCGTGTTTTTCCGTTCGGTCTTATCGCTCGTAGTGGTGCGCGTCCTGCAGCACCATCTCCTTGACCTTGAGCAGACGGACCTTTGTGGCGTTCTCGTTCTCCTCCAGCTTCATGGAGATGTACTTGATGTTGCCCTCGAGCTCCGGGATCATGACGTACTCCAGCGCGTTGACGCGGCGGCGCGTCTTTTCGATCTCCTCGGCAAGGAGCTGCATGGTCTTCTCGACCTGCGCGAGCTCCAGCATGTCCTCGAACACCCGTGCGAGCTTGTCGAGCGCGTCGTCCAGCTCGCCGGAGGTCTGCGCAAAGCCGTAGGGGTAGATCTCGGAGGGGTCGTTGTTCTTCGTCGTGAAGCTGTAGAGCGGCACGTTGACGCTCATGATGTTCCTGAAGTCCATGCCGAGCTCGACGCTCTGACGCGGATAGAGCAGCGCCTGCTCGAGCATCTCCGGGGACATGATCGAGCTTGCCACCTGCAGCGAGGCAAAGGCCTGGGTCAGCCCCTCCTCGACGCGGATGCGAAGGACCTTGTTCTGACGGACGACGTCCATGAACTGACGCATCAGCTCGTCACGCTTGTCCTTCAGAAGCTTGTGGCCGCGGCGTGCGGTTTTCAATCTGCCCTTGAGCTGATTGAGCACCATACGGGTCGGGGTTACTGCGGTACCTGCCAAAAAACATCACCTCCTAATGGCTTTCATCAAAAGACGGCTCAGTCTTTCGGCATGTACTTGTCGATCATCTCGGGCTTGATGCGCTTGAGCTCGCGCCGCGGGAGGATCTTGAGCAGCTCCCAGCCGAGATCCAGAGTCTCGGTGATGCTGCGGTTGGTGGTGTTGCCCTGGGAGACGTAGCGGCGCTCGAACTCGTCGGCGAACTTGGCAAAGAGCTTGTCGTCCTCGCTCAGCGCGGCCTCGCCCAGAATGGTCATGAGCTCTTTGGCGTCCTTGCCGCGGGAGTAGGCGGCGAAAAGCTGGTTCATCGTGCCGGCGTGGTCCTCGCGGGTCTTGCCGACGCCGATACCCTTGTCCTTCAGACGGCTCAGCGAGGGCAGCACATCCACGGGCGGGACGATGCCCTTGCGGTGCAGCTCACGAGAGAGGATGATCTGCCCCTCGGTGATGTAGCCGGTCAGGTCGGGGATGGGGTGGGTCTTGTCGTCCTC
>CAMVJF010000194.1 GCA_947167725.1 uncultured Clostridia bacterium
TCTTCATCGCGCTGTTCTTCACGATGCTCTGCTGCATCGTGCTGGGCATGGGCGTCCCGACGACCGCAAACTACTGCATCATGGCCTCGACCTGCGCCCCGATCCTAATCCAGCTCGGCATCCCGATGATCGCCGCGCACTTCTTTGTGTTCTACTTCGGCATCGTCGCGGACATCACGCCGCCCGTGGCGCTCGCCGCCTACGCGGGCTCGGCCATCGCCAAGGCCCCGCCGATGAAGACCGCCGTCAACGCCTCCAAGCTGGCGGTCGGCGCCTTCGTCGTGCCGTACATCTTCGCGCTGAACCCCGCGATGCTGCTCATCAACACCTCGGCCTGGCAGGTCGCGCTCGTGGTCGTGACCTCGATTGTCGGCATCTTCGGCGTGGCCGCCGCGCTCAACGGCTATCTCTTCCGCCGCATCCACCCGCTGCTGCGCGTCGTGATCGCCGCCGGAGGTCTGCTGATGCTCGACCCGGGTCTTATGACGGACGCGATCGGCGTCGTGCTGCTCGCCGCGGTCGTGGCGCTGCAGTACTTCGGTGCCAAACGCGCCAAAGCCGCGGTGTGAGTTCCGCCGATACAGAGAAAACAGCGAGAGCCGAAAGGCTCTCGCTGTTTTACGTTACGGGGCTTCTTACGGCCGGAAGACGATCGTCGCCGGCGCGTCGGAGAGATCGACGGTATAGCTCATGCCGCCGACTTCCCTGACGTTTCCGGCGAGCCGTAAAAAGGGCTCCACCGGGCCGATCACGTCGTAGCCGAAGCCCTCGCCGCGGTAGTGCATCGGAATCACGATCGCCGCGCGGAGTGCGCAGGCGATCTCCCAAGCCTGCGCCGCGTCGACGGTGTAGTGCCCGCCGACCGGGACGAGCAGCACGTCCACGCGCCCGAGCGCGGCGATCTGCGCCTCCGTGAGCGCGCAGCCGATATCGCCCATGTGCACGACGCGGAGGCCTTCATCCTCGACGAGGGTGATCAGGTTCTTTCCGCGCAGCATGCCGCGGCAGCCGTCGTGGAAGGAATCTACCTGCAGCACCTTGCCGCCGAAGGGCTTTCCCGTCAGCTCCACCGCCGCGGCATAGCTGTGGTCACGGTGACCGTGGCTGCAAATCACCGCGTTCGCCCGCAGCGGAGGCAGATCCCAGCCCGGTACGCTGCCTGGCGCGTAGGGATCGAAGACGACGCTGCCGCCCATGCTCTCGAGCAAAAAACAGGAATGACCGTACCAGCGGAGTTTCATATCACGCACGCTCCTTTTTCTTCGTTGTTTTCATGCAGATTATAGCATGCAAATTCCGCCCTTTCAACAAAAACGCCTTGACCTTCGGCAGAGCAGATGCTATTATATTTAATACAGATATTATGGAAACCTATCAAGGGGGTCCGAGCATGAAGATCTTTGTTCGCATCATCCGCATCATCTTCGGTCTTGTGCTGCTTGCCGGCTTTGCTTACGGCCTGATGAGCTTTGCCAAGGCCGCGCCGAAAAGCGGCGAGGTCAAGGCCATGATCGAAAGCGGAACAGACGGCTCCGAATGGGCCTATACCGCCGCGCCGGCGGGAAGCCAAAGCGCCCAGCCGGAAACGCAGAGCGCCCAGAACCCCGAGGCGGGCACGGCCGACGCGCCCGTGGTCGAGGCGCCGCCCTCTCCCACGCCGCTGCCCAATACGCCGGCTGCCCGCGCCGCCGCCCTCGGACTGCCCGCCCCGCCGGATATCGACATCACGAGCTGGGAGTTTCTGCTCGTCAACGGAGACAATTCCATTGACCAGTACGTCCCGGACAAGCTCGGCTACCTGCATCCCAACATTTCCGAGGTCGACATCTGGACCGAGCCGAGCGCCTTCCGTCTCAACGCGGGCGTCGACTACCGCATCGCCCAGGCGCTGCTCGACTTTGCTGTTGCGGCGAAGAACGCGGGGATGGACGTCTATCTCTCCTCCGGTTACCGCAGCTACGCTTCGCAGCAGGACAATTTCATCCGCATCTGCCAGAACAACGGCACCTCTGACGGCAAGGACGCCAACGGCTATTATATCACGATGCCCGCCGGCTGCAGCGAACACCAGAGCGGTCTGTGCTGCGACATCACGGACAAGTGGTACGGGGTCAAGACCGCGGCAGAGCTCCGCAATAAGCCCCTGAGCGTCTGGATGGCCGAGCACTGCCAGGACTACGGCTTTATCCTCCGCTTCCCCGAGGGCAAGGAGGACATCACGAAGGTCATGTACGAGCCGTGGCACTTCCGCTATGTCGGCGTGGACGCCGCGAAGTACATCATGGCCAACGGCCTCTGCTTTGAAGAATTTGTCGAACTGTATCAATAAGGCCCCGGCATCGAAAAACTGAAAAGCAGCGACGGCGCCCCCCGGAAATTAATCTTTCCGAGGGGCGTCTTTTCGCCCTTTTTCGCCCGGATGGGATGCTATGCTGGTCCCATCGAAGGGATTTGACCGCCGCGGCGGTCGGAAAGGGGCGGGAAACATGTCCGCCAAAGCCATATTCCGCACGCTCATGTGCAGCTTCTGCGCGCTGATCTTCGTGCTCAATTCCCGCGGCCCGCTGCCTGTCGAGGCTGAGGGCGGCGAGCTTTCCCCGCCGAGCCCCACGCCTCGCGCGGCCTACGTTCCGGCGGCCTACCGCCGCCTGCTCGCGGATCGGCCTCCGCTGGATATCGACTCCTGGGAGTACGCGCTCTACGGCCCCGGTCATCCGGTCGAGAGCGAGCCCGCGCAGACCGTGCGCGTCTGCGGCGTCCCGGTGGACGCGCGGATCGCGCCCGCGCTGCGCGAGATGATCGCCGCGGCCCGCGCGCAGGGCTTTGGCGTCTACCTCTCGAGCGGCTACACCGACGCGGCCGCGCAGGAGCACGTCTATCGCCGCGCCGTGGAAAAATACGGCGAATTCCCCGCTCAGAGCATCGTCGGCCGCCCGGACGAGAGCGAGCACCGCAGCGGATTGTGCTGCGACATCCTCGACGGCTATTATGAGGAGAAGGACGAAAGCCTCGCGAACACGGAGCTGTTCCAGTGGCTGCGCATGCACAGCAGTGAATACGGCTGCGCTATCCCGAGGGCAAAAAGTCCGTCACGGGCTTCGTCTTCGAGCCCTGGCATTTCCGCTACGTCGGCGTCGAGGCCGCCGAATTCATGACCGACAACCGCCTGACGCTCGAGGAATTCCGCGCGCTCTACGCCGTGGACGGGAAATAAACCGAGAGGGACCGCGAGAGTTCTCGCGGTCCCTCTTTTTCTTCGTCTCGCGGCTCAGACCAGGCGGATGTGGCGGCAGCTGCCCGGGCCGAATTCCTTCTCCATTTCATCCTTGTAGACGGGGAAATAATCGCTGGGCATCAGCGCCTGCACGCAGCCGGCGAAGCCGCCGCCATGGACGCGCCATGCGCCGCGGCCCTCGAGCAGCTTCCGGCTTTTTTCAAGCCCCTCGGCGAGCTTCGTATCGCCGGTGGCGCTCGTGACGATATTGTTCAGCAGCGTCTCGGACGAGCGCCCGGAGGCGTTCATCAGCTTCATATAGCTCTCTCCGTCGCGCGCGAGCAGGGCGTCGCGCATCAGCGGCACGCGCTCGTTCTCGTCGAAGAAGTGCATCGCGCGGCGCACCGGGCGGTTGGCCGGATCCCAGCCCTTGGCGCGGAATTCCGCCGGGTCGACGTCGCCGAGCACGCCCTTGTCGAAGAGGTTGGCCACGTACACCATGTCCGCGGGGATGCGGGCATAGGAGCTGTCCAGCCCCGCGTGGCTGCCGCCCGTGTCGGTCAGGCAGAGCGTCAGTCCCATGGCCTCGAAGTCCGCGACGAGGGGGACGAT
>CAMVJF010000195.1 GCA_947167725.1 uncultured Clostridia bacterium
GATGACCATCGTGGACTGGATGTTCGAGCATCCATACCTTCCTACGATTCTTAGGCCGTTGGCCTTAAAGTAGAAGAAATAGTAGGCGGCGATGAAGACGAGGGAGATGACGACGGTGATGAAGCTCTTGTTCTTCAGCCGCAGGCTGATCTTCGCGACGACCCAGCCGAGCAGGCAGGAGAGCAGGAGGACAAGGACCGTCACGATCAGCAGCAGCAGGACGCCGCAGATCACGCGCGCCGCCGTCGCGCCGCAGGCGATCCAGTATACGGCGAGCATCGGGAGCATCACGACCGAGGAATACATCGCGCCCATGAGATAGACGTTCAGCAGGCGCGCGGCCATGATCGTTTTCACCGGGATCGGCAGAGACAGGAGCTGGTCGTTGTCCTTGGCGAGGTAGAGACCGGAATAGGTGTTGAACACGCTGCCAAAGGCACCGAGCAGGATCGCAATGCCGCCCATCAGCAGAAAGTACATCCAGCCCATGCCGACCGCCGCGAGCGCGCCGCAGAGGCTCAGAGCCAGCATCGTGAATATCCCGCCGAGCATGCCGACCATGACGAGGACGAAGAAGATGAACCAGGCGGCGATCGCCCCCTTTGAACGCATGCGGTTCTTCTTCGCGTCAAAGAAGTAGGACTTGAAGACCTCGGTGAGCTGTTTTTTCAGAAGGACCTTGAGCATTTACTCCGCCTCCAGTTCCAGAAAGACCTCTTCAAGACTGTCGTCGCCCTTGACCTCCTCCATCGTGCCGACCTTGACGAGGCGGCCCTGCTTGATGATGGCGACCTTGTCGCAGAGCTTCTCCGCCACCTCGAGCACATGGGTCGAGAAGAAGATCGCGCCGCCCTGATCGCAGTGCTCGCGCATCATCTCCTTGAGCAGGTGCGAGGCCTTCGGGTCGAGACCAACGAAGGGCTCGTCCATGATGATCAGCTTCGGGGAGTGGAGCCAGGCCGAGATCACGGCGAGCTTCTGCTTCATGCCGTGGGAATAGGCCGAGATCGGCTGGCCGAGGTCGCCGGTGAGCTCGAAGAGATCGGCGTATCTGCGGATCTTCTCCTGCCGCTCGGCGGCCGGGATGCCGAAAACGTCGGCGATGAAGTTCAGATACTTGACGCCGCTCATGAAGTCGTAGAGGTCCGGGTTGTCCGGGATGTAGGCGAGATCGCGCTTACAGGCCACGGGATCGGCCAGCAGGTCCCTGCCGTTGATCGTGACGCGGCCCTCGTCGAAGCGCAGGATCCCGACCGCGCTCCTGAGCGTGGTGCTCTTGCCCGCGCCGTTGTGGCCGATGAAACCGAAGATCTCACCGGGGCGGATATGCAGGCTCAGATCGTCCACGGCCTTCTTCTCGCCGTAGCATTTTGTCAGATGTTCGATGATCAGCATGTCGTCTTTCTCCTTATCGTTTCCCCGGCTCGGGCCGGGGGGGTCCCGCCGCCTCCCCGCTCTGCGCGAGGCGCCGCAGGTGTTCTTCCAGTTCCGGCGTGCGCGACCAGTAGCGTACGCCCCAGTGCTAGAAGTCCCACTGCTCGTCGTAGTCGTTGCACTCGTAGTCCACATACCAGAGCTCGCCGCCGGAGACGACGAAGTTGGTCGGGAAATAGTCGATGTTCAGCCCGGCCGCCCTCGCGGCCGCGGCCATGGCGCGCACCGGGGACAGATACGGCACGGCGTCCCCGCCGTCCCGGAGGAGCTCGAAAACCGTCGGGCCGTCCACGTATTCCTTCACGATCCGCTCGTTTTCCGCGTCGACGGCGAGCAGCTTCGGGACGCGGATGCGCGCGGCGACGAGCCGCTCGTAATCGTGAAGCTCGGCGGCAAGCTTGTCGCCGAAGCGGTAATAGCTGCAGGGCTCGTGGTGGATCTGCTTGACGACGACCGGGGCGCCCCCGCTCTCGGCGAGGTAGGAATAGCCGCCCTTGCCGCGGCCGAGAAGGCGGAGGATGCGATACTCCCGGCCGCCGATCCGCACGGTGCGTTCCATGCTCAGACCCCGCCTTCCCCGCAGCCGCGGAACGCGGTCAAGTCGCGCATAAGCGGCTCTCCGTTCAGAAGCGCAGCGTCTCGCTCGGCGCGGTGAAGGAAGAGAACACGGCGACGGCGTCGCGGAAATACAGCATCTGCATGTTGTCGTCGTCGGCGCTGTACATGCCCCTGAGGACGGGCATTTTCTCGAGCATGGCGAGCTTGGGCCCGCGCGCGTCGTCGTTCACAAGCTCGCCGGAGAGGCGCAGCCAGACGCCGTCCTTGAAGGCGCAGAGCTCGGCCTTCGGATTCGCGGCGAGCTGGCGGGAGACGGCCTTGACCTTGCCGGTCTGGATATAGAGCCGCCCCTCATAGAGGAGCGCGGTGCCGAAGGGACGGACGCGGGGCTGATCGCCCTCGGCGGTGGCGAGGTAATAGGTCTGTGCCTCGTCGAGAAAACGGCATACTCTTTCGATCGTTTCCATGAAAACGACCTCCTGTCGTAGATTTCTCTCCTATCATAGTCCTCGGCGCGGCCGGTGTCAACGCCCGGCGTCAAACAAAAAAACCGGGTACCGTTTCGGTACCCGGTCATGTTCTTATGGGTTCAGCGCCCGCTCATTTTGCGGATCTGGATGCGCTTCTCGCGCTCGGCGATGAACTGCGGCAGCACCTTGGGACGATCGAAGTACTCGATGTTCTCAACATACGTGCGCTTGCGCAGGTGGATCGCGTCGAACTTGCAGCGCGTGGTGCACACGCCGCAGCCGAGGCACTTGTTGGGATCGACGAAGGAGGCGCCGCAGCCGAGGCAGCGGGCGGTCTCTTTCTTCACCTGCTCTTCGGTAAAGGTCTTTCTGTCGTCGCGGAAGGAAGAAGCCTTGGCCTCGTCCTTGCCGGGCACCTGGCGCTCGGTGGCGTCGTAAGAACGCTTGACCGTGTCGAAGTCGACGTTGTCCTTGTCAAAGGCGCGGTAG
This sequence comes from uncultured Clostridia bacterium, assembly GCA_947167725.1. Lineage (GTDB taxonomy): Bacteria > Bacillota > Clostridia > Oscillospirales > Oscillospiraceae > Limivicinus. The sequence goes on from CAMVJF010000195.1 coordinate 2,952, forward strand.
CTCAGCCGATCACGGCCGATCACCAGACTCTGGCCGGGGTGGACATAGCGGTGGATCGAGATCGCGGCCTGCTTGCCCTGGGCGATGGCGTCGATGGCAAACTTCGGCCCGGTGTAGGCGTCGCCGCCGACAAAGACGTCCTTCTGCGCGGTCTGGTAGGTGACGGCGTCAGCCTTGACACGCCCCTTCTCATCGCACTCCAGCTCGCCGAGATCCAGAGAGCCGAGGTCGATACGCTGGCCGATCGCGGCGAGGATCGCGTCGCACTCGATCTTCTTGCCGCCCTCGCAGAGGAGCGCGGCGACCCTGCCGTCCTTGCCCTCGATCTCCACGGGCTTGTGCTCAAAGAGAAACTTTACGCCCTCTTCCTTCGCCTCGGCCACCTCGGCCGGGTCGGCGGGCATGTCGCTCTCCTTGCGGCGGTAGGCCACGGTGACCTCCGCGCCGAGACGGACCGCGGTGCGGGCGACGTCCATCGCGACGTTGCCGCCGCCGACGACCACGACCTTCCTGCCGATGGCCGGACGCATGCCGGCGTTGGCCTCGCGCAGGAAGTCGATGCCGCCCCAGACGCCCGCAAGCTCTTCGCCCGGATTGCCAAGGGAGGCGGACTTCTGCGCGCCGATGGCGAGATAGAAGGCGTCGTAGCCCTGCTCGCGCAGCTGTTGGATGGTCACATCCCTGCCGACTTCCACGCCGCAGCGGAAGACCACGCCCAGTTCCTTGAGTACGTCAATCTCCGCGTCCAGAAAAGGCTTTTCCAGCCGGAAGGAGGGGATGCCGTAGCGGCGCATGCCGCCGGGCAGCGCGTTCTTTTCAAACACGGTAACCTGACAGTTGTCGCGGTGCAGGT
>CAMVJF010000196.1 GCA_947167725.1 uncultured Clostridia bacterium
TGCTGGCGATCTTCGCCCTGCAGGACAGCTTCGGCACCGCCTGCAACGTGACCGGCGACGGCGCGCTGACGCTCTTCCTCACCGGCTACGCCGAGAAGCACGGGATCAGCGAGATCTGACGCTGAAAGAAAAAAACGCGGTCTGCATGCTTTCATGCAGACCGCGTTTTTTGCTTTTTCCGGGAAATCAGAAGCGGATCTTGTCGCGCGTGATATCCTTGAGGCTGGCCGCGCCGCACATTCCCATCGTGCCCTTGAGCTCGGCGACGAGCTTGTCGAGCAGGACCTTGACGCCCGCGCCGCCCGCGCCGTACATCATCGTGGCGAAAGGACGGCCCACCAGGACCGCGTCGGCTCCCAGCGCCAGAGCGCGGAACACGTCGACGCCCGAGCGGATGCCGCCGTCGACAAAGATCACGGTCTGCCCCTTGACCGCGTCCGCGATCTCGCCGAGGACCTCGGCCGTGGCGGGAACGCCGCCCTGCACGCGGCCGCCGTGGTTGGACACGACGATGCCGGCCGCGCCGGCCTCGACGGCTTTCTTCGCGCCCGCGACGGTCATGACGCCCTTGATGATGAAGGGACGAGCGGCATAGTCGATGATCTCGCGCATCTGCTCGACGGTCTTGCTGCCGGCCTTGCCGCCCAGCTTCTTGAGGAAGGGAAGACCCGCCGCGTCCACGTCCATCGCCGCGGCGAACACATGGTTTTCCACGACCATGTCGAGCTTGCTGAATACCGTCTCGCGGTCCCAGGGCTTGATCGTCGGGATGGAGACGCCGCCGTTGGCCGCGCTCTCGCGCGTGGCGTCGCGCATGATGTCAGGATTGACGCCGTCGCCCGTGAAGGCGAGGATGCCGCAGTCCGCCGCTGCCTTGATCAGCTCGGCGTTATACTGCAGATCGTTGTACTTCGGACCGTAGTGCATGTCGACCGCGCCGAGCGGAGCGACAAAGATCGGAGCGGCGAAGCGGCGGCCGAAGAGCTCAAAGGAGACGTCGGGATCGACCACGTTCTGGCAGAGCGTGTCCATGTTCACGAAGATCTCCTGCCACTTTTCAAAGTTGCGCGCCGCGGCGTTGCCGGGGAACTTGCTGCCCGGACCGGGCACGTTGTTGCCGCAGGCTCTGCCGTTGCAGACGGGGCAGGCCATGCAGTTCGGAGCGGTGATTTTTCTGGCTGCTTCAAGGATCTCTTTGTATTCCATCGTGCATCCCTCCAAAGAATTGCTTGTTTGCTTGTTTTCCCGCGGACCATGACACTATGATTATCATCTATCGCGGGCAAATTGTCAAGGAGAGGCTTTCTCACTCCTCCACGCCCGTCCCGTCAAAGGCGGGGATCATCTCCGCGCCGGCCGATTCCGGCTCCTGCCAGTAGCCGTCGGACAGACCGCAGCGGAGCATGTAGGAGATGAGATGCCGGTTCTCCTGTGCGTCCACGCGGCGGGAGAGGGAGGAGAAACGCTCCATCCCCGGCATCGGCGTGTACTGGCTCATCAGCGAGAAGAGTACGGAGCCCGGCGGGAAGCTCTCGGCGGCGAAGTCGATCGCGCCCATGGAGTTTTCGATCTCGCCGGGCAGGATCAGATGCCGGATCAGCAGCCCCGAGACGAGCATCCCCTCGCCGTCGAGCCGGTAAGGCCCCGTCTGGCGGAACATCTCGCGGATCGCCGCCGCCGCGGTCTGCGGATAATCCGGCGCGGCGCTCAGCCGACCGGCCAGCGCCGCATCCGAGTACTTGTAATCGGGCAGATAGACCTGCACGAGCCCCTCGAGGCTCCGCAGCGTCTCGACGCTCTCGTAGCCCGAGCTGTTCCAGACCACGGGGATCCCGAGCTCCAGCCCCTCGAGCGCCGCACGGATCACGCGGACATGGTGCGAGGGCGTGACGAGCTCGATGTTGTGGACGCCCGTGTCGCGCAGACGGAGCATGACGCCGCGCAGCTCTTCGACGCTAACGGCCCGCCCGCCCGTCCCGGCGCGGCTGATCTCGCGGTTCTGACAGTAGACGCAGCGCAGATTGCAGCCGCAAAAAAAGATCGTCCCCGCGCCGCGCGTGCCGGAAATACAGGGCTCCTCGCCGTAGTGTGCGGCCGCGCGCGCCAAGTGCGGGAGCGCCCCGCTGGTGCAGAAACCGCCGCCGACCGTCTCTCCCCGGAGCGCGCCGCAGCGGCGCGGACAATCGCTGCAAATGAATTCCATTTTCTTCCTCTTTTCACACTCGTCAAAATGACAAGAAAAGGCTGCTTTGCAGGCTCAAATATAGCATGGATTTGTGAATTGTGCAAGAAAATACAAAAAGCATTAAATAGTGCATGTTTTTTTTGATTATTGTGATAATATTGGTATTACGACAGGAAATGGTTAACAAACTGGACGTTTTTATTTCGTGGAGAGTGGAAATGCTCAACATCGTTCTGGTAGAACCGGAGATCCCGCACAACACGGGCGCGATCGCACGCACCTGCGCCGCGACCGGCGCAAGACTGCATCTCGTCAGGCCGCTCGGCTTCGACATCTCGGACAAGGCGGTCAAACGCTGCGGGCTCGATTACTGGCCCCTGGTGGATCTCACGGTCTACGACGATCTGGACGCGTATTTCGCTCAAAACGGCGATGAAAACCTCTTCCTCGCAACGACCAAGGCGCCGCGCGCCTACTGCGAGGCGGATCTGTCCGCCGCGTGCGTGACGCTGATGTTCGGCAAGGAGACGGCGGGGCTGCCGCTGTGGCTGCGGGAAAAATACCGCGACCGCTGCATCCGCATCCCCATGATCAGTGAGGCGCGCAGCCTGAACCTGTCCAATTCCGTCGCCATCCTCGCTTACGAAACGCTGCGGCAGCAGGGCTTTCCCGGGCTGCTCGGCATCGGCGAGATGGCGGAATGAAACGATGAGAAATATATTTTTTGAGGAGGATACGCATGAACTACAACAAGAAAACGGTTTACGACGTAGACGTCAAGGGGAAGAAGGTCCTTCTTCGCTGCGATTTCAACGTCCCCCAGAACAAAGAGACCGGTGAGATCACCTCCGACAAGCGCATCAAGGCCGCGATCCCCACGATCCGCTACCTGCTCGACAACGGCGCCGCCGTCATCGCCTGCTCCCACCTCGGCAAGCCCGTGGCCACCTTCGAGAGCTTCGTGAAAAAGCAGGTCGAAAAGGGCAAAAAGGCCGAGGACGTCACCCGCGAGAGCTGGGAGAAGTCCCTGCGCAAGCTGACGCTCGCGCCGGTCGCCAAGCGTCTTGGCGAGCTGCTCGACCAAGAGGTGATCTTCGCCTCCGATATCGTCGGCGAGGACGCCAGAGCCAAGGCCGCCGCGCTGCAGCCCGGCCAGATCATGCTGCTGGAGAACCTGCGCTTCGAAAAGGGCGAGACCAAGAACGATCCCGCGCTGGCGAAGAAGCTCGCCGACATGGCCGAGCTCTACGTCTCCGACGCTTTCGGCACCGTCCACCGCGCCCACGCCTCCACCGCCGGCGTCGCGGCCTATCTGCCCGCCGTCAGCGGCCTGCTGATCCAGAAGGAGCTGGAGATCATGGGCGGCGCGCTGGAGCGTCCGAAGCGCCCCTTCGTCGCCATTCTGGGCGGCGCCAAGGTCAGCGACAAGATCGGCGTCATCAACAACCTGCTAGAGAAGGCCGACACCATCATCATCGGCGGCGGCATGGCCTATACCTTCCTGAAGGCCCTGTTCTAATAGGTCGGCAAGCACCGGGACCTGCCCTCTCGCCCCACCTGCCGCACTGCAGTTCTCGCCAAGGCCGCAGCCAAGG
>CAMVJF010000197.1 GCA_947167725.1 uncultured Clostridia bacterium
GTCGTCGATGATGATATTCGGGCCGATCTCGAGCACGCTGCACAGGCACTCCTCGTACTGCTCCATCGTGCAGCCGTAGAGAGCAAAGACCTGCATGCCGCCGGCGGCGAGCGCCGCGGCGACGTCATCCTGGGTGGAAAGCGGGTTGGATCCGGTGACATACATCTCCGCGCCGCCCATCTCGAGCACGCGGCAGAGATATGCCGTCTTGGTCTCCAGGTGAACGGACAGGGCGATGCGCAGCCCCTCGAAGGGTCTTGTGCGGCGGAACTCCTCCCCCAGGTCGCGCAGGACCGGCATGTTTCGCTCCACCCACTTGATCTTCAGCTCGCCCGAGGGGGCCAGCGCGATATCGGCGATTCGGCTCATAGATCCAACCTCCATAAAGTTTTTTACATGATATTTTACCACGGCAGAGCGCGAATCGCAAGGCTTTCCCGCACAGTTCCGCGCATTTGCGCGCACGGAAGGGCGGGCGCGCGCCCGCGCGCCCCTCTCGGCATTTCCCTTCTTTTCCCCTCGCGAAGCAATCGCGTTTTACAGCGCCGTCCGACGCGCTTCTCAATATTACATAATTATAATCATTATCATCTTATGTTAACTCTGGAGGGCAGTATGGATATGGAGGCGCAGGGTGTGCTGGGTATGTTGGAGCGGCTGCTCGCCGGATGGCGGCTCAACGAAAAGAGCGTGAAGATCATACGCTGTCTCTTTCTCTGGGCGCTGTCTTTTCTCCTCTCGCTGGTCCGCTGCGGGGGCAGCGGCGCGCCCTTCGGGATCGCGATGACTGCCGCCTGCGGAGCGGGATGGTACGGCCTCGCCGCGCTGCTCGGCGCTGTCAGCTCTTATTTTCTCGGCGGCGGACTGGGCTGGGGCCTGCGCTGTATCGCGGCCGCGGTGCTCGTCTTTACGGCAGGATACATCTTCGGAGAGTTTTCCTTTTCCCGACGCGGCATTTTCATGCCCCTTGCTGCCGCGCTCATGACGGCGCTGAGCGGCTTTCTCGGCAGCTTCTCCCTCTCCGGCGTCTCCTCCCCCGACCCGGCGAAGCTGTTGCTGGAGAGCGTTCTCGCGGGCGCAGGCTGCTATTTCTTCCACTGTGCGCTGCGTCGGCGCGCTCCCCTCTCCGAAAGCGACGAGACGCGGCGGAGCGTCTCGCTCACCGTCCTTGGCGCCTGCGTGCTCATGGCCTTCGTCCCGCTGAAGCTCTTCGGAACGGTTTCTGTCGGACGGACACTCGCGCTGATCGTGCTCATGGCCTCCGCCGTCAAGGGCGGGATGATGACCGGCGCGGCCGCGGGAACGCTGCTCGGGATCGCGATGGATCTCGCCGACGGAAGCGCCGCTTTTCATGCGGCGTCCTACGCGCTCTGCGGGCTGCTCTCCGGCGTTTTCTCAAGGCACAGCCGTCTGGTCTTCACGCTCTCGTTCGTGCTCTCCTCGGCCCTCTCGCAGCTCTTTATGTGGAACGCCGCGCTCTCTCAAAGCGCGCTCTTTGAGACCTTCTGCGCCTCCGTCATCTTCTTTCTGCTCCCGGGGCGCTTTCTCGCCGCGATCGGGATGCTGCTGCACTCCGGTGAGCACGGCGGCGGAGAGCGCGATCTGCGGCGCTACGTCGCCTCGCGGCTGCGAGGTCTCGGCGAAGCCTACGGCGAGCTCTACGGCGTAGTGGAACGCTCGCTCTCCGATGAGGGCAACGACGAGGATATCGCCCGCGTTTTCGACCGCGCGGCCGACCGCGTCTGCGTACATTGCGTGAACAAAAACCGCTGCTGGAACGCGGAGTATGTCGACACCCTTTCGGCGCTCAACGACGCGACGGAGGCCATGCGGCGCGAAGGCGCGCTGAGCGCCGAGCAGCTCCCCGGCTTTTTCCGCGCGCGCTGCAGCTCGCTCGCCGCGTTCATCGGAGCGGTCAACGGCGAGCTGCGCGCCCTGCAGTACAGGCGCGCGCTCAAAGCAAGGCTGGCAGAGGATCGCTCCGTTGCCTGGGGACAGTATGCCGATATGGCGCAGCTCCTCGGCGCGGCCGCGGATGAGCTCAGCAGCGTGAACGGTTCGGATCTGCTTGCCGAGCAGCGGCTGGCACGATATCTGCGTTCTCTGGAGATCGACGCGGAGGTCTCGGTCTACCGGGACGGACGCGGGCGGCTGCACGCGACGGCGGAAAGCGGTTCGCTCGCGCCGCTGCTGCGCCGGCCTGATTATCTTGACCGGCTCTCGGATATCCTCGGCGTGCGCGTCTGCCTTCCTCAGGGCGCCGAGCCTTCGGAAGCCCGGCTGCGGGTGCTGGAAGCAGAGCCGCTCGCGGTGTCGGTGGGCATTGCGGCGCTGAAAAAGCGCGGAGAGAAGGTCAGCGGCGACAAGGGCAGCTATTTCAAGACCGACGCGGGGATCCTCTGCGTCATCCTCTCCGACGGGATGGGCAGCGGGGACGCGGCGGCGCGCGACAGCGCCCAGGTCGTGGCCATCCTGGAGAAATTCCTGCGCGCGGGAGCGGACGGCGCGGCGGCCATGAAGCTGCTCAACTCGGCGCTGCTGCTCCGCGGCGGGGAAAACTGGGGCTTCGCGACGGTCGATCTCATGTGCGTAGATCTCTTCTCCGGCGAGACCTGCTTTTACAAATACGGCGCGGCGCCCTCTTATGTGCGCAGCGGCAGACAGGTGCGCCGCATCAAGGGAGAAACGCTCGCGGCGGGGCTTTCCCTCGGCGGCGGGAGCGCGCCGGATCTCGTGCGCATGAAGCTCTCGCCCGGCTGCACGGCGATCATCGCCTCGGACGGCGTAGTGTGCGAGGGAGAGGACGATTGGATAAAGAATATGCTGCTGCGCGGCGGCGACGATATGAAGCAGCTTGCAAAGGCGACGCTGCGCGAGGCAGAGCGGCTTTACGGCGGCAGCGACGATATGACCGTGGTCACCGTGCGTGTGGAGGAGCGGGCATGACAGGACGCTTCCGATACGCGGTGAGAGACGCGTGGGCCGCGCTCACGTCGGCGCGCCGCGCCATAAGGCCGGAACGCGGCAGCGGAAGGGAGGTGATCTCGGGCACGACGGGCAACGTGATCGTCGTCAAATCTCCAAACGCGGCTTATTTCAAGGAGGCGATCTTCATTCTTTGCGACGATCCCTTTACCCGCCGCGGTGTCAGCGCGCAGGAACTGCTGCAAGAGGCGCGCCGGGCGGCCGCAGAATACGTCGGAGAAAGGGTCCCGCAGCGAACGACCTTCTACCTGACGCATCTGCTCGCCTTTCTCCTGGGCGCGCTCTGCGCCTGCGCGCTGCTGCTTTTATTCGGAATATAAGCAAACAAGCTCTGAAGGACCCTGCCTTCAGAGCTTGCTTGCTGTTAAAAAAATTATGTTAATTATATTATGTTAACTAACTTCACGAAGAATAAAACATCGATACGTATTCCTCGAGCGTGATGCCGAGCTCATGGATCTGCTTGGCGGCATCGCGACCGACATAGCGATAATGCTCCGCGCTCGCACGGTGGGCCGTGACGCTCTCCTTCCCCTCCGGGTATCGCAGAATGAAGCCGTATTCAAAGGCATGCGCGGCAAGCCACGATTCCGCCCTGCCGTCGCCGTCGCCGCGGAGATCCGCCGCGAGGCCGAGCTGGTGTTCGCTGAAAAGCGGCGGGTCAATTTCCCGCGAGGCCGTTTCCTTGGCCGTCTGCTCGTCGAGACCCTGTGCGATCAGCTCCTCCGTCCGGGCGTTGAACAGCTCGCGCTGTTCGCTCTCGCTTCGATATGCGGCGGTGAC
>CAMVJF010000198.1 GCA_947167725.1 uncultured Clostridia bacterium
GAGCTCTGCGGCGAGGTCACGAAGGAACAGCTCATGTCGATCGCGCAGAGCTGCGAGTGCGATATGATCTATCTGCTTGCCCCCGACGGCGGCGGAGAGGACGGAGAAGAGGAAGAGGAGCGGGAGATCAGCGAGGAAGAGCTGGCGGCTTTTGAGGAGGAAGAGGATGGAGATCCGGACGAAAGCGTATAAAGAACTGGGCGAGACCATGCAGAGCGCGGTCCTTCCCAACGGCCTGCGCGTGGTCGTCGTGCCGAAGAAGGGCTTCTCCGGGTATTTCGCCTGCTTCGGGACCTACTACGGCTCGGCCATGCGGAGCTTCCTGCTCGCGGGAGAGCGGAAGGACACGCCCGCGGGCGTGGCGCACTATCTCGAGCACAAGATGTTCGACATGCCCGACGGCGACAACGCCCTGCAGAGCATGACCGCCACCGGCGCGGACCCGAACGCCTTCACCTCCTTCGACGAGACGGTGTATTATTTCCACTGCACCGAGCATTTCGAGGAAAACCTGCGCACGCTGCTGCGCTTTGTGACGACGCCCTATTTCACGCCCGAGACCGTGGCGAAGGAGCAGGGGATCATCGCCCAGGAGATCCGCATGTACGACGACGCGCCGGACTACGCGGTCTATTTCGAGTTGATGAAGCTGCTCTTCCGCACGCATCCCGTGCGCGACGATATCGCCGGGACGGTCGAGAGCATCGCCGAGATCAGCGCGGAAACGCTCTACGACTGCCACCGAGCCTTTTACACGCCGGGCAACATGTGTCTGTGCGTCGAGGGCGACGTGGACGCCGGGGCGGTCTGCCGCATCGCCGAAGAGCTGCTCGGCGGCGAGGCGGGCGAGGTGCCTCGGCCCCTGATCCCCGAGGAGGACGGGGCGCCGGAAAAGCTCTATACCGAGCGGCGCATGAGCGTCTCCGCCCCGCAGTTCCTGCTCGGCGCGGCCTTCAAACCGACGACGGAGGACGTGCTGCGCGAGCGCATCGTCGCGCGCCTGGCGCTGCGGCTGCTGCTCTCGCCGTCCTCGCCCTTCTATACGCGGCTGTACCGCGAGGGGCTTTTGAACCGCAGCTTCTCCTACGACGCGGAGTTTCCGGCCGGCGTCGCGGTGCTGAGCGCCGGCGGCGAGAGCCGCGACCCGAAAAAGGTCTATGACGAGCTCCTCCGGGAGGCCGCGCGCGTCGCGAAGGAGGGCTTTGAGAGCGGGAGCTTCGAGCGGGCCAAGCGAGCCTCTCTCGGCGCCAGGCTGCGCGGCTTTGAGGATTTCGACAGCGTGTGCCTCGGCAGCATGGAGGGCGCGCGCTTCGGCTACAGCGTCTTTGACGCGCCCGCGGTGCTCGCCTCCGTCACGGCGGAGGAGTGCCGCGCGTTCCTCGCGCGGGTGCTTCGCCCCGAGCGCACGGCGCTGTCCGTGATCCTGCCCACGGGAGGTGAGCACGCGTGAATGAAGTCATCGAGACCATCCAGCGTACATCGACCATCAGCTTTCCGGGCCTGTTCGGAGACTGGGCCATCGACCCACCCGCCTACTTCACGGTCTTCGGAAGGAACATCTACTTCTACGGCGTCATCATCGCCGTGGGCTTCATCCTCGGCATCGGCTACTGCGCAAGGAACGCCGGGCGCTTCGGCATCCGCGGCGACGACGTATACGATCTCGTGATCTGGCTGATCCCGGCGTCGATCCTCGGCGCGCGGCTGTACTACGTGCTCTTCAAGCTGGATTACTACCTCGCAAACCCGCGGGAGATCGTCGAGATCTGGAACGGAGGGCTCGCGATCTACGGCGGCGTGATCGCCGGGGTGATCGTGATGCTGCTCGTCTGCCGGAAAAAGAAGATCCCCTGGCCGGCGATGTTCGACCTGCTGATCCACGGACTGCTGATCGGCCAGATCCTCGGCCGCTGGGGCAACTTCATGAACCGCGAGGCCTTCGGCGCGGAGACGGAGATCTTCTGCCGCATGTGCCTCACCGCCCCGGACGGCGGCAGCATCTGCGTCCATCCGACCTTCCTCTACGAGAGCTTGTGGAACCTCGTCGGCTTTCTCGCGCTTGTGATCTGGGAGCGCCGGGGCGGACGGCGCTATGACGGCCAGTCGGCGCTGTGGTATTTCTTCTGGTACGGACTGGGCCGCGCCTGGATCGAAGGGCTGCGGACCGACAGTCTCTACATCGGACAGAGCGATCTGCGTGTCTCGCAGCTGCTCTCGATCGTCCTCGCGCTCACCGCGCTCGCGCTTCTCATCCTCAACGCGCGGCGCAAGCACCCGCCCGAGGAGCTCTACGTCAACAAAGTCGCCGCCGCCGAGGCGGAGCGCGTCATCACGAAACAGGAGGGAGAAGAACTATGAGCGACACGATGGAAAAGATCGCCGGCACGCTGGGCGATCTCGTCAAGAAGGCGAAGGAACTCTCGTCGCAGGCGGTCGAGGCCGTCGACAGGGACGGGACCGTGCGGGGCGTGTACCAGCGGGGGGCCGAGCGCACGAAGGCCTACGCGAAGCTCGCGAGGCTCAACGTCGAGCTCAACCGCCAGAGCGAGGAGCTGCGCCGCATCTACACCGAGATCGGCAAGCTCTACTTCGAGCAGGAGCGCGGACGCGCGGAGGGCATCTTCGCGCCGCTCTTCGCCCAGGCCGAGACGACCGCGTCGGCGCTGCGCAGGCTCTCGGACGAGATCGAGGAGATCAAGGCCGAGACCCTGACGCCGGACGCCGGGAAGGACATCGAGGTGGAGATCGGCGCCTTCGACGACGTGGTCTCCGCCGACGAGAAGGCCGCGCGGGGAGAGTAAGGGCAAGACGACAAGGCCCGGGATGCAGAGCATCCCGGGCCTTGCTGTCGATATCCGGTTCTTATTCCTTCATCTTCGCGGCGAGGCGGAAGGAGATGAGGATCGTCACGAGGCTGAGCGTGACGGCGGTCGCGATCAGCGTGATCTCAAATCGCAGCGGCAGGAGCTCGCGCGTGAAGTAGACCGCGGCGAGCGCGGCGACGTCGATAAAGGTGCGCAGCAGGCTCATCGCGCCGAGCTGCTCGGGCTTTTTCTTCGCGATCTTCTTCGCGATTAGGAGATTGACGAGGCCGACGGCGCCGCCCCAGGCGAGCCCGGCCAGGACCGAAAAGAGGATCTGCATGGACATGTCTCCTTGCTGTTTGTTCTGAGTATCAGTATAACAGACGCGCGCGCGTTTTTCGAGCGTTTTTCAAAAAATAACAGGTTTTTTCGCGCGCGGCGTGCAGATACTATCCTCGGAAGCGAAAAGAAAAGCGCTTTCCTTTCGCTTTTAGTTTTGTGACGAGGTGAAAAACATGAGTCCCAAAGAGCTTCTTTATATCGAGGACGCGCTCGGACACACGCAGTATCTGATGACCCAGTGCCGCACCGCGGCCAGCCAGCTGACCGATCCCGCCCTGCGCGGCGAGGCGCAGCGCCTGCTGGCCGAGCACCAGAAGATGTTCACCAGCTTTTACAATCTTGTGTAGGGAGGAAGCGGCAAAATGAACGACAAGGAGATCATGGAGGGCATCCTCCTGACGACCAAGGGCGCGGTGGACCTGTATATGCACGGCACGGTCGAGTCGGCCACGCCGAACGTGCACGGCACCTTCTCGACGGCGCTCAACAGCGCGCTGTGCATGCAGAGCGATATCTACAACAGCATGGCCCAGCGCGGCTGGTACCCCAGCGAACAGGCGAGCCAGCAGAAGCTGGACGCCGTGAAGCAGAAGTATTCCTCGATCGCGTAAGACCATA
>CAMVJF010000199.1 GCA_947167725.1 uncultured Clostridia bacterium
TCGTTGCCGTCCCAGTCGGTGTTCAGCGGCTCGTCGAAGCTCAGCTCGCTGCGCTGCGCGCCGCGCTTGCGCAGGAACATCAGGATCTCATTCTCAATGCAGCGCGAGGCGTAGGTCGCGAGCTTGATGTTCTTCGAGGCGTTGAAGGTGTTCACCGCCTTGATCAGCCCGATCGTGCCGATCGAGATCAGATCCTCAATGTTTACGCCCGTGTTTTCAAAATGCTTGGAAATGAACACGACAAGACGCAGATTGTGCTCGATCAGAAGCGAGCGCGCCGCCGGGTCTCCGTTTTCGAGCGCGGCGAGAGCCGCGCCCTCCTCCGCCTTTCCCAGCGGCGGAGGCAGGACGTCGCTCCCGCCGATGTAAAAAAGCGAAGGGGGATCCACGCCGAGGATCGAAAGGATGCTCTCCCGCAGGAAAGCGATTTGCGGTTTACATAACATTATTGCCTCCGAAAAGGATCACAGTTTTTTCAGATCAGATAAAACCCCTCGTGCGGGCAGGGGGAGGAGGGCGTCGGGGACGATGCCGTCCGCCCTTCGCCTAAAGAATAGCCTCGAAGCCCTCACCGAGCGCGGAGGGAGAGAGCGCGACGAGCAGGTCGCACCGCTCGCGCTCGTCGACGAGCAGCCTCTCCGGCCGAAAGGCCACGAGGAAGCCGCGCGCGCCGACGGCGGCGTAGGGAACGAGGCGGAGCTTCCCGCGCAGCGCCTCCTGCGCGTCCGCGCAGGAGAGGATATCGAGGGGCTCTTCGAGAGAGAAAAGAGCCGCCTGATCGGCAAAAACGCCGCGCAGGGCCGAAGGCGCGACGACCATCACATGCGCGCCGCTGATCGGATCGCAGAGCGTGTTGCCCGTGTCCACAAGCGCGCGGAAGCGCGCGCTGCGGCCGAGAAAAACGAGCTCGACCGACGCCGTTTCCCGCTCGCGCGCCGCGGCGCAGCCGCGCAGATACAGCCCCGCGAGCGCCCAGAACAGGAGGAAGGCGGCACCGAGCGCGGCGGGCGGGAGCGCAGCGCCGTCCGAGCAGAGCGTCAGAGCCCACAGCCCTCCGCCGAGTGCGGCGCCGAGCGCGAGGAAGGCCGCGCAGAGGCGAGCGAATTCGCGCCGTCCTCCGTAGGCGATCAGACAGAGCGCGGCTGCCGCGAGCAGCTTGCCGCCGGGAGCGCGGAAAAGCGCGCCCCGCGCCGCGGCCGCGACGGCCCAGAACGCGCCGAAGAGCGCGGCGAGCGCGTATCGCCCGCGCGCGAGCGGCACGGAGCAGAGCCGCGCGGCGAGCAGGCAGAGCAGATAATCGGCGGCGAAATTGACCGCGAAGCAGACGTCGACCCATACGATCCTCATGCTGCGATTATACGCCCCGGGCGAGGCGCTCTTTGTCAATCTCTCGCCGCGGCCGCGCCGCAATCTTCGTCCCCTCCGTCCGGAAGACGGCGCGGCGCGACAGGAAAGAGCGGAAAGAGGGAAATAGGGAATTGTCAAAAGAGCGAGGCTGTGGTAAAATCATTTGGAAACTCTGTTAAGAAAGGGAAACAATGAGCATGTGGTTCTGGTTCGCGCTGATCGTTCTGCTGTTCTGGAGCGGCTCCGATCTTTTCTCCAAGATCGGCTGCCAGGATGCGAGGGACAAGTACAGCCATCTGAAGATGGTCACGGCGGTCGGCCTCGTCATGGGACTGCATGCCGCCTATGAGATCTTCGTCAACGGCGTGGAGTTCAACGGCACGGTGATGCTGACCTATCTGCCGGTCTCCTTTCTCTATATCCTCTCGATGACCATCGGCTATCTCGGACTTCGCTACATCGAGCTCTCGATCTCCTCTCCGATCTGCAACTCCTCCGGCGCAGTCGTCGCGGTGCTGACCTTCCTCACGGTCGGCGTCGGCGAGGATCTGCCGCCCATCGCGCTTGTGGCCGTCGCACTCGTGTGCATCGGCGTGATCACCCTCGGCTTTGTCGAGGCCCATGAGGACGAGGAGCTGCGCCGCGCGCGCCAGGACGCCTCGAACCGCCACTATGCCAAGAGCTGGATCGCGCTGGCGATCCCGGTGGTCTACTGCCTGCTCGACGCGCTCGGCACCTTTGCCGACAGCCTGGTGCTCTTTGACGAGGAGCTTCCCGACGTGACGAGCTTCAAGCTGCTGTTCTGGCAGGGCGAGAAGCTGGCCGAGGACAGCGCCAACTGCGCCTACGAGCTGACCTTCCTCGTGATCGGCCTTCTGTGCCTGTTCTATGTGGCCGTGATCAAAAAGCAGCGCTTCATCCCCAGACAGGAGACGCCCAAGTACATCGGCGCCCTGTGCGAGACCGTCGGACAGTTCTTTTACATCTCCGCGCTCGCGGATTCGCGGCACGTCGCCTTCTCCGCGCCGATCATGTCCTCCTACTGCGTGGCCAGCGTGATCTGGAGCCGCATCTTCCTCAAGGAAAAGCTGTCCCTCAAGCACTATCTCTCCATCGCGACGGTGATTGCGGGCATCGTGATTCTGGGTATATTGGATTTATAAGGAGACAAGTATGGCTATCGCTTACAAACGCGTCCTCATCAAGATCAGCGGCGAGGCGCTCGCCGCAGAGAAAAAGACCGGCTATGACTTTCCCTTCGTGACGTCGGTCTGCGAGCAGATCAAAAGCTGCGTCGCGCTCGGCGCCGAGGTCGGCATCGTGGTCGGCGGCGGAAACTTCTGGCGCGGCGTCAAGGACGGCGGCGGCAGGATCGAGCGCGTGAGCGCCGACCGCATGGGCATGCTCGCCACGGCGATGAACTGTCTGGCGCTCGGAGACGCGCTGAGCCGGTGCGGCGTGGCCGCGAAGGTCATGACCGCTGTGGACATCCAGGGCGTGGGCGAGCGCTACGACACGAAGAAGGCCATTGAATATCTCGAGGGCGGCAAGGTCGTGATCTTCGGCTGCGGCACGGGCCTGCCCTTCTTCTCCACCGACACGGCCGCGGTGCTGCGCGCGGCGGAGATCCACGCCGACGCGATCCTGCTGGCGAAGAACATCGACGGCGTCTACAGCGACGACCCGCGCAAGAACCCGGAGGCCGTGAAGTTCGACGAGATTAGCTACGCCGACGTGCTCGCGCGGCGTCTCGCCGTCATGGACTCCACCGCGACGAGCCTCGCCATGGACAACGACATCCCCGTCGTCGTCTTCGCGCTCGCCGATCCGGCGAACATCGTGCGCGTCCTCCGGGGCGAGAAGCTCGGAACGCTTGTGAAGTAAACACTTTTCATATACTATTCTGTCAAACGGAGGGATCATCATGTCCGACTACAAAGAATTTGAAGCGAAGATGAAAAAGACCTGCGAAGCGCTGAGCACGCAGTTTGCGACGATCCGCGCCGGCCGCGCGAACGCCGCCGTGCTCGATCAGATCACCGTGGACTACTACGGCTCGCCCACTCCGATCAACCAGGTGGCCTCCATCGGCAGCCCCGACCCGCGCTCGCTGCTGATCCAGCCCTGGGACGCTTCGATCCTCAAGGGCATCGAAAAGGCGATCCTCGCCTCGGATCTGGGCATCAACCCGCAGAACGACGGACGCATGATCCGTCTCGTTTTCCCGCCCCTCACCGAGGAGCGCCGCCGCGATCTCGTCAAGCAGACCAAGAAGTACGGCGAGGAGGCCAAGGTGGCCATCCGCAACATCCGCCGCGACGCGATCGAGAAGTTCAAGAAACAGCAGAAGGCCTCGGAGATCACCGAGGACGACTATAAGATCGCCGAGAAGGATATCCAGAAGCTGACCGACGA
>CAMVJF010000200.1 GCA_947167725.1 uncultured Clostridia bacterium
CAAAGCGCCGGCGCGCGGCAGGCGGAGCCCTGCCCGCCGTGACGGAGACGGACAGCGCCCTGTCCTTTACGCTGGACGGGGTGGATTTCACCGTGGAGAAGCGGAATTTCCGCATCACCGGGCGGACGGCGAAGGGCATTTTATACCAGGACAGGGACGGCCTTGCCTACAACTTCGACGGCGAGCTGGGCGAGGGTTTCGTCCACTTTACGCGCCGCGAGGAGGGCGAGCGCATCTTCGGCCTCGGGGACAAGGGCGGCGCGGTGAACAAATCCGGGCGCAGCTTCACGCTGGCGGCGACGGACGCGATGGGCTTTTCCGCAAAGGACAGCGACCCGCTCTACAAGCAGCTGCCCTTTTATATCTGCGAAAACGGCGCGGCGAGCTATGGGATATTCTACGACACGTATTCCAACGGCCGCGCGGACTTCGGACGGGAACACGACAATTATTTCGAGCCTTTTTCCTCCTTCCGCTTCGAGGAGGAGAGCATGGTGTTCTACCTCATCCTCGGCACGACGGCGCAGATCGTCCGGCGCTTTACCGCCCTCTGCGGCGGCGCTGCTGCGGTTCCGGAATGGGCCTGGCGCTATTGCGGCAGCACGATGGAATACACCGACGCGCCCGACGCGGACGCACGCCTGCGCGGCTTTGCGGAGCGCTGTGAGAAAGAGGGCGTCCGCGCGGGAGGCTTTTATCTCTCCAGCGGCTATACCCAGATCGGCGAGCAGCGCTGCGTCTTCCATTGGAACACCGACAAGATCCCCTCGCCGGAGGGCCTGGCCGCCTTCTTCCGGGAGCGCGGCATGGAGCTTGTCGCCAACGTCAAGCCCGCGTTTCTGACCACGCATCCGCTCTATGACGAGCTGGCCGGGAAGGGATACTTCCTCCGCTATGCCGACGGCAGGGCCGCGTGCTTCCCCTTCTGGGGCGGCATGGCGAGCTATCTCGATTTCACGAACCGCGGCGCGTACGAGTTCTGGAAGAACTGCGTGCGGGAGCAGCTTGTCGAAAAGGGCTACCGGAGCAGCTGGAACGACAACAACGAATACGACGTGCTCGACGCCGAGGTGCTCGCGGACGGCTTCGGGCATGAGACGAGAGCGCGGCTGATCCGCCCGCTTTTCTCCTATCTCATGGCGCGCGCCAGCCGCGAGGCCTGCCTGGAGGCGATGGGGGAGGACTTCGTCCCCTTCAACGTCTCGCGCTGCGCGATCGCGCCGACGCAGCGCGTCGCGACGACCTGGACGGGCGACAACCGCACGGATTTCGAGGATCTGCGCTATAACCACTGTCAGGCGATGACGATGGCGCTGAGCGGCTTTTCCTTCTTCGGCGCGGACATCGGCGGCTTCGCCGGACCGCAGCCGGACCGCGAGCTCTTCCTGCGTTGGCTGCAGTACGGCGTGTTCACGCCGCGCTTCGTCCTCCACTCCTGGAAGCCCGGCGCGCCCTCGACGATGCCCTGGCTCTATCCGGAAAAGATGGAGAGCGTGCGGCGGCTTTTCGCCCTTCGCGAGCGGCTCGTTCCCTACCTGAGGGACGAATACGAGCGAAAGAGGCTGCGCGGCGAGCCGCTGATCTATCCCGTGTTCCTGCGCCAGCGGGATTACGACTGCGAGAGCGACTGCTTCTTCTGCGGCGACGAGCTTTTCGTCTGCCCCGTCTTTGACCGCGGCGCCGTCTCCGTCACGGCCCTCCTGCCGGAGTGCGGGCGCGGCTGGCGGCTGCGCGGCGAGGGCGAGATCCTCCCCGGCGGGACGCGCGTCACCGTGCCCTGTCTGCCGGAGGACGAGCCGGTGTGGTTTCGCCGCGCGGAGGAGGGCAACAGCGAGTTGCGTGCAGAAAGCGGAGATCTGCTATAGAATCGGCATGGAGGAGGCGACGAAATGAACACAAAAGACGTGATCTATGAGCTTCGGGTAAAGAACGGCCTGTCGCAGGACGATCTGGCGGAAAAGGTTTTTGTTACGCGGCAGGCGGTGTCTCGCTGGGAAAACGGCGAGACGGTCCCAAACACAGAGACGCTGAAGCTGCTCTCCGCTCTGTTCGGCGTGTCCATCAACACGCTGCTCGGCTCGCCGCGCCGGCTGATCTGCCAGTGCTGCGGCATGCCGATGGAGGACGAGATCCTCGGCAGGGACAGCGACGGAGCGATCAACGAGAACTACTGCAAATGGTGCTATGCCGACGGGACCTACACCTACAGCGATATGGACGAGCTGATCGACGTCTGCATCGGGCACATGGTGAATGAAAGCTTCACCGAGGAGCAGGCGCGGGCGTATATGAAGCAGGTGCTGCCCGGGCTGGATTACTGGAAGAACCGCGCCGAGCTTGCCCCCGACGGGGCGTTCGAGGCGCTCAAGAAAAAGCTCGCGGAAGAGATCAACGCCCTCGGGATCGAAGGGATGCCGAAGGTCGAGCGGCTCAACGCGCTGGTCGGGAGCTATGTGAACCTGGCCTACCCGCTCCCGAGCGGACGGCGCGTGCCGTTCCTGAACGATCAGACGACCTATCTGGGGACCCAGCTCGAGCCGGAGAAGGGCGACGGACGCTGCTTCGGCGTTCTCGCGAACGCAGATTTCATCCTTATTTGCACCTACGACGAAGGCGGCGCCGACCCGGAGCTCCTTTTGTATAAAAAAAGATAAGGCCGGGAAAGCACAAGGGACCCTTTCGGCTGTGCCGAAAGGGTCCCTTGTGCTTATCTCTGTATCCGGTCAGAGGTCGATCGTGTTGGATTCGTAGTGCTCGCGCAGCTTTTCCTCCTTGAGCCCCTGCAGCTCCTCGACCTTTTTGCGGGAGAGGGGATAGAAGACGAAGAGCATCAGCGCCATGAGACCGAAGAGCACGGCGGGGATCAGCGTCGCGAGATCGTACATCCTGTGCAGGTTCTCGAGGGTCTGCACCGCGCCCTTTTCGACCTTGTAGTGCATGGCCAGCAGCGCGCCGTTGACGCAGACCGCCGCGAGCACCTGGCCGAGCTTGCGGAAGAAGTTGAACACTGAGTAGGCCGTGCCGTCGTCCCGGCTGCCGCTGGAGACCTCGATGTCGTCGATCGCGTCCGTCACCATGGCCCAGAGCTGCATGACCAGCGTGGTCAGCCCGCAGCCGCTGACGAAGCAGAGCGCAAGAAAGATCCACATCAGCACGCCCGGCTCCATGCCGCGCAGGAGGAACAGTACGAGATTGGCCGCGGCCGCGGCCGTGACGCCGACGGCGCAGACCTCCTTCTTGCCGATCTTCCGCGCCATGCCGGGCAGCAGGAACATCATCACGAGCATCGGAGAGTAGGTGCAGGCCTGCGAGGCGAGATTCATCCAGTTGGCGTGGAAATAGTCGTCGAAGAGATAGGTATAAAAGCTCTGCGTGAACATCTGGCCGGAGAGCAGCAGCATGGAGATCAGGCTCACGGACACGAAGGCGCGGTTTTGGAACAGCAGGCGCATCACGCGCAGGGCCGCGCCCTTTTCGGCGTTCTGCGGCTTGGTCTTAACGCGCTCGCGGTTGAGCGTGAAGGCGACGAGCAGCATGATGAACGAGCAGACCGCCATGATCGCCACGCCGCGGATGACGGGCGCGTACTGCATGTCGGTGATGGCCTTGCCGTTCTCGCCGAGCACGACGTTGCCGCTGGCGTCCAGACGCTTTGCGTAGGCGAAGGAGGCGATCAGCAGCACGGGGATCGAGCCGAGCGCCGCGCCGATCGAACGCCAGACGGACAGACGGCT
>CAMVJF010000201.1 GCA_947167725.1 uncultured Clostridia bacterium
TCTCCTCGCGGGTCTGCAGGCGCAGGCGCGCGTCGAGGTTGGACAGCGGCTCGTCGAGCAGCAGCACGCGGGGCGTCTTGACCAGCGCGCGGGCGATGGCGACGCGCTGCTGCTGGCCGCCGGACATCTCGCCCGGCTTGCGGTCGAGCAGATTTTCGATCTGCACGAGTCTGGCCGCGCGGAGCATGCGCTCCTCCATCTCGGCCTTCTCGAGCTTTTGCTCGCCGCGCAGGTTCTGCAGCGGGAAGAGGATGTTCTGCCGCACCGTGAGATGCGGATAGAGCGCATAGTTCTGGAAGACGAGCCCCACGCCGCGCCGCTCGGGCGGCAGGGCGGTGACCTCTTCCCCGCCGAAGAAGATCTTGCCCTTCGTCGGCGTTTCCAGACCGCAGATCAGATTCAGCACGGTGCTCTTCCCGCAGCCGGAGGGTCCGAGCAGCCCGACGAGCGTCCCGTCGGGGATCTCGAAGGACATGTCGCTGACGGCGACGACCTCGCTTTTCT
Organism: uncultured Clostridia bacterium; assembly: GCA_947167725.1. Lineage (GTDB taxonomy): Bacteria > Bacillota > Clostridia > Oscillospirales > Oscillospiraceae > Limivicinus. The sequence continues at coordinate 505 of CAMVJF010000201.1, forward strand.
CCTTTTTGCTGCGGCTGGGGAAAATCTTGGTGAGGTGTTCCAATACGACTTTCATCTTCTCAACCACCTGCTTTGTTTCAGTGTAAATTCAGTTTAATCAATGCCGGAGGGAATGTCAATGCTTCATGACAGATGGGCAAATGTTTCACAAGAGCCTAAAGCGAGAACTCCCCTCGTCCCCTCGTCCCCTCGTCCCCTCGTCCCCTCGTCCCCTCGTCCCCCCGCCTATCCCCGTCCGCTGTCCGGGCGGGGCGGAGAAACTCCCTTTTCTCTTTGCCCGCGCAAAGAGAAAGTGGAAAAAAGAGAAAGCACGCCAAGGGAGGGGCTTTCGCTTTTCCCTTCCCTTGGACCCCACCCTTGAAACGACAAAGAGGGGGCTGCCCCATAGTATTGTTCTATTAAATGTAAACGCCACTCTTGCTCAAGTAGAAGCGAACAAGGCAAGTCGCCATTTTTCAATAAAGTCTTATGGAGATAGAACAAACCTAATGGTAAATACGTCTGACCCTTATTCTGGTACTGTAATGATGAAGTATCATCCTTTCCTCCTTGAGATTGATGCTGTTGGAGAATGGAGTATCACACTTAGCTAACAGATTGAAAAAGAGCGCACTTACTCACCACCGTGCGGCGGTGTAAGTGCGCTCTTGGTTTTTGGTTGAAAACGAAAGGGTCGCCGTAGGGGCCGTTCACGAACGGCCCGTTTCTTGAAAATACGGCGGGCGCTTCGTGAAGCGCCCCTACGAGGCAGGATTAAGATAAAAACCTCCTTGACAAACCTTCCCCCTCTTGTGTCCTTCTCTTTCTCCCTTTCTCTTGGACAAGCAAGAGAAAGGGAACCACGCAGCCATCATCCAGCGAACAGGCATAGCAAAACCGGATTGCTTGCAGCACACGAAGCAGCAGAGAGTATGGAAAGCTGCTCAGGTTCCCTTTTCTCTTTGCCCGTGCAAAGAGAAAAGGGAGCTTCTTCGCCCCTCCCGCAATCCTTTCGGCAGACAGAAGCAGCTCACCCCCGGCGATCGGCCCGCTAACAACGATCAAAAGCCCGAAGGATCTCTCCTCCGGGCTTTTATCCTGATTGGGTCTGCAGTCTGGGATCAGACCAGCTCGATGACGGCCATCTCGGCGGCATCGCCGCGGCGGGCGCCGATGCGGGTGATGCGGGTGTAGCCGCCGCTGCGCTCGGCGTACTTGCCGGCCAGCTCGTCCTTGATCTTCTTCGCCACGTCTTCACGGGTGACGAAGCTGAGCAGCTGACGGTAGGACGCGAGGTCCGCCGCCTTGCCGAGGGTGATCATCTTCTCGGCGAGAGGCGCGATCTCCTTCGCGCGGGTGACGGTGGTCTCCATCCGGCCTTTATCCAGAAAATCGGTCACCTGCTGACGGAGCATCGCCATGCGCTGATCGGTCGGCTTGCCGAGCTTTCTTGTTCCGGGCATAATAGCATTTCCTCCTTCTTACTGGTTGTCCTCGCTTGCCAGCGAAAGACCCATCATGGTGAGCTTGTGCTCGACCTCTTCCAGGGACTTGCGGCCGAGGTTGCGGACCTTGATCATCTCGTCCTGTGTCTTGCTGACCAGGTCCTCGACAGTATTGATGTTCGCGCGCTTGAGGCAGTTGAAGCTTCTCACGGACAGATCCAGCTCTTCGATGGACATCTTGAGCATGGTGTCGGGCTCCTTCTCGACGTGATCGACGACGATGGAGTTCATGCCGGCCGTATCGGACAGGTCGGTGAAAAGCGTGAAGTGATCGCACAGGATCTTCGCGCCGAGGCTGACAGCGTCGCGGGCGCTTATGGTCTTGTCCGTCCACACCTCGATGGTGAGCTTGTCAAAGTCGGTCTGATTGCCCACGCGGGTATTCTCGACCGTGTAATTGACCTTCAGCACGGGGGTGTAGATCGAGTCGACCGGGATCGTGCCGATCGGCATCTGCGGATTCTTGTTCCTCTCAGCCGGAACGTAGCCGCGGCCGTGGTCCAGGACGAGCTCCATATTGAGCGCGCCGTCCGGGCCGAGGGTGGCGATGGGCTGTTCGGGGTTGAGGATCTCGATCTCTGCGTCTGCCTTGATGTCGCCGGCGGTGACGATGCCCTCGCCGGAGGCCTCGATGTAGACGGTCTTCGGCTCGGTGCTGTGGAGGCGTGCGATGATGCTCTTGACGTTCAGAACGATCTCGGTCACGTCTTCCTTCACGCCGGGGATGGTGGAAAACTCATGCTGCACGCCCGCGATCCGGATGCTGGTGCAGGCGGTGCCGGGCAGTGAGGAGAGCAAAACCCTGCGGAGAGAGTTGCCAAGCGTTGTGCCGTAGCCGCGCTCCAGGGGCTCGATGACGTACTTGCCGTAAGAGCTGTCCGTCGGGGTCTCGATGCACTCGATCCGCGGCTTCTTAATTTCAATCATATAGTACCAGTACCCTCCTTAAATTGTGTGCGTCCCGAAGGAGACGCTTGCTGTGAATATAGCTTACCAAAATGAGGGTGTCTTGCTTACTTGGAGTACAACTCGATGATGAGATGCTCTTCGACAGGGAATTCGATGTCCTCTCTGGTGGGCGCGGCGACGACCTTGCCGACCATGGTGTTGGGGTCAAATTCCAGCCAACGCGGGACCGCGATGCTGGAGTTGGCTTCCACGTTTTCCTTGAAGCGCTCGATCTTGCGGCTGCTTTCCTTCAGCTCGATCACCATGCCGGGCTTGACCTGATAGCTGGGGATATTGACCTTCTTGCCGTTGACGGTGAAGTGGCCGTGGTTGACCAGCTGACGGGCCTCGCGGCGGGTGGTGGCGTAGCCGAGACGGAACACGACGTTGTCCAGACGGCTCTCCAGCTGGGTCAGCAGGTTGTCGCCGGCCTTGCCGGGCATGCGGATCGCTTTCTCGTAGTAGCCGAGGAACTGCTTTTCCAGAACGCCGTAGATGAACTTGACCTTCTGCTTCTCCTGAAGCTGGGTCGCGTACTCGGACTTTTTGCGTCTGGTCTGGGTGTTGCTGTTGCGGGTGGTTTCCTTCTTGTTATAGCCCATGACGGCGGGGCTGATGCCGAGCGCCTTGCAGCGCTTCGCGATCGGCTGTGTATTCTTAGCCATAAGATTTTCCCTCCTTCATTAAACGCGACGACGCTTCGGAGGACGGCAGCCGTTGTGGGGGATGGGGGTGACGTCCTTGATCATCGTGACCTCGAGACCTGCGGTCTGCAGCG
>CAMVJF010000202.1 GCA_947167725.1 uncultured Clostridia bacterium
AGTTGGACATAGTCGATGAAGATCACGTCGTAGCGCTGCATAAGCGTCACGGCGCGGATCTCCTCCACGGTGCAGCCGGCGGCCTCGATCAGCTCCAGCTCTGCCTCGCCGTTGGCCTTAAACTCGTCGATCAGACTGGCCAGCGCTTTTCGGTCGATCCGCTTGTGCTTGATGTTGCCGAGCGCCACGTCGGCGGCGTTGGATGCCAGACGGTCCACCGCGTCATCGTGGTCGGTCTCCAGAGAGAAAAAGCCCACCCTCTTGCCGCGCACGGCCATGCCACGGGCCAGCTGCAGCGAAAAGGCGGTCTTTCCAACGCTGCTCTCGGCGCCGATCACGATGAAGCGGCCCTGCTTGATGGTCAGGATCTCGTTGAGCTGGGGGATGCCCCAGTCAAGGAAGTCCGGCGGCGTTTTGTCCTGGACGCGATCCAGCAGGCCGTTGAGCATGTCCCGGTAGCTGTAGATCCGGATGCTCTCCCGCTGGGCCAGCGTGCTCTGGGCCTGCAGCAGCAGCTCCCGGGCCTCGTCGGCCTTTTCGCAGTCCAGCACCTGCAGCGCGATGCCGCGCAGCTTCTCCAGCTCGGCCTGGTTGCGGCAGATCTGCGCATAGCTGGCCCAGTTGGCCGCCGTCGGCGTCCGCTCCAGGATCTCGGCCACCAGATCGTGATACGCGCTTCCGGCCTTGGCCAGCAGCGTCACCGGATCGATCGGCGTCTGCTCCAGATACAGCTCCCGCGCCGCCTTGAACAGGCTGCGCATGGCGCTGTCGGTGAAGTCCTCCGGCCGCAGCGCGTGCATGATCTCGCCGCTGAGCTTTTCCGGCTCCAGGAGCAGCGCGCCGATCACGCTGGCCTGGGCCGTGGCGGGATTTACAGCCATTGCAGATCCCTCCTCCCGCTGGTGCCCTGTTCGGACACGGGATCAGGCTCCACGAAGTCCTCCTCCCACATGCGGCCGTTGAGCCAGGTGCTGGCGTAGGGGATGCCGATCCCGCGCTGCCATTGCTCGGACGATTTTTGACGACGCAAGGCGGTGGCCATCTTATCGACGGTGCTGCGATCTGGCCGGAGTTTATTCCAGGCCGCGCGTGCTCTCGCCTTTGCGGGTTTGCGTCCGCCGCTCATGGGCGGGAAGGCCCTCCAGAACGCTTCAAACCAGTCCGGCCGGTACTCTTCGGCGGGAGCTCGACGCGCGGCCCCCTGGGGGGCTTTGGGGGGATCTTGATCTACTCTCTTGATACTCTTACTGATATGGGCGACATTTTTGTCGGGGTTGGGCGACATTTTTGACGGGGTTACCCCGTCATTTTTGACGGGGTTCGAAAGGGGATTGACGCCGGCGAAAATCTTCCGGCGTCCGGCGCCGCCCTCGCCGTCTGTGATCTGGATATAGCCGCCGGCCTCCAGAGCCTTCAGATGCCGTTGCAGCGTGCGCTCTGAGACATGGAAAAGCGCCATCAGATACTCATTGCTTGCAAAGCAATAACCGGTCTTTTCGGTCAGGGCGGAGATCTCCGCATAGATCAGCTTGGCGCTGGGCGGCAGCTTCTCGTCATAGCGCACCTTCGCCGGCAGGACTGCCCAGTAGGATGGGCGCGGCATTTCTTTTTCCGTGCTTCTCACCTCCTTGACAGCCGCGGCGGCTTTTGATATAATAGCCATGTTCTCGTGATAACCTCCGCGGTTGTCATGGCCCGGACGTCTGCAGCGGCGTCCGGGCATTTTTTGTTTTTATCCATGTTCAGCTCCGGCACATGCGCCGGGCCAGCGTGGGGATCGTGATCCCGCCGCGGCCGATCTCATAGCGTTTCCGGGCGGTGCGGGGATCTATGCCGCAATAGGCGGCCACCTCGACGGCGGTCAGCAGCATCTTTTGGGGGAACTTCTCGCAAAGGGCCTCGTAGTTGTCCCGGTACTCCGGCAGCTCTCTGGCCATGGCTCACTCCTCCTCCGCAAACTGCACGCGCAGCGCCGCGGCGATCAGACCGCGCAGCTGCTCCAGCACCTCGTCATAGGCCCGGCGCTCGTCGGCGGAGATCTTCCCGTCGGCGGCCAGGCGGGCCAGCGTTTTCATGCCGTCCTGCTGGAAATCCTCGGTCAGCACGATCAGATCGAGCACCGCCTGCGGCAGCGAGCCGCGCTCCACGCTGGGCAGCAGCTGCGCCGCGGCCCGGCTCTTGTGGAGCAGGTGCCAGTAACAAATGATCTGCTGGCCGGTGGCCTCGGCCATGCGCAGGGCAACGGCGTCGGACGGCGTGATCTTGTCGGTCTCATACTGCCGGACCGCGTCGGGGGAGATCCCCAGCAGCTCGGCCCAGCGTTCCTGGGTCAGACCGGCAGTGACACGCGCGTCCCGGTAGATATTCCGGTAGTCATGCTCCATTGCCCGGCGCCTCCTCCTCTGTTACCATAGGGTGGTACAGATCGTCGATGCTGCACAGCAGCAGATCGGCGATGGGCGGCAGATAGGCGGCGCTGGGCCAGACCCAGCCGACCTCCCAGTTGGCGTAGGTGCTGCGCTCCACGCCGATGGCGTCCGCCACCTGCTGCTGGGTGTAGCCCGCGTTTTTCCTTCTCTGCTGCAGGCCCAGCAGGCCGCAGCGCTCAACTTTAATTGCCATGTTCTCGTGATCCTCCTCTTATCTTGTCTCGAGCTCGTCGAGTGCAGCCTCGATAGCCCGGTAGTCTGCGATCGGGCGGAACTCTCCGCCCACGATGCCCAGCACCGCGCCGTCCGGCACGCTGCCGTGCCCGGCCTCCACGATCTGGGCGGTTGTCACGCCATTCGCCCGGACCTGCCGCAGCCGGTCGGCCACGCGCATTTTATAGGCCCGCTGGCTCTTGTCCGCCGCAGCGGCCTCCTGGCTCCGCGTGCGCTTCTTGCTCTGGATCGCCGCCTGGTCCGCCGAAGGCAGCACCCGGCTGCTCTTCATGACGGGCTCCGGCGCCGGGACATCTTCCGGCTCGTCGGTGCCCTTGCGGAATACGCCGCTTTTCCCAAAGATGGCAGCATTCCGCTCCTGCATAGCGTCCAGCGTGAGTGCATCTGGCTTCTCGTTGTCCGCGTTGAGCAGCTGGCCGGAGATCTGCAAAAACTGCGTGTTGATGATCCCAATGCTCCTGTTGATCTGCTCGGCCATCGCGTCCAGCTTCCCGGCCAGATCAGCCGGGTCGGGCCTGTCCGGCACCGGGGCGTCGGCGTGCTCATACGCGGCGCGCAGCTGATAATAGGCGTCCAGCCAGTAGGCCAGCTGCTCCTCGTCCACGCGGGCGGCGGTGGCGATCAGATTGACCATGCTCCGCACGGCTGCCTCCGGGCTGCCCAGCGCGGGCCTTTCGTTTTCGCTCACTCCTTCGCCTCCTCCATAAACTTGGTAAACCGCCCGTCGGTGGAGTAATCCCAGTCGATCCTCCCGTCGGGATAGATGCCCACGCCGTGGGCCAGGAAACGCCAGCCGGATCGCACGTTGACCATCCAGGCGGTGAACGCGCTGCCATGCTGCAGCCGCTCGCAGTAAAATTCCCCGCCGCTCTCCGAGGCCAGACTGTAGATCTGCCCGACCTCCGGAGAAAACGGCGTGCGCTGGGTTTTGGTGTTTGCCATTACTGCACGCCTGCCTTTCTGTCGAAGGCGTCCAGCTGTTCCCGGATCACCGTGTGGAGGAAATCCCACTTTGTGGCGCTTTCGCCGCCCTGTTCGGCGGCAT
>CAMVJF010000203.1 GCA_947167725.1 uncultured Clostridia bacterium
TGCCGGAGGCCATGACCGTGACGGGCACGCCCTTCCAGGTGCCGGTGTGGCCCTGCACGCCGCGGACGTTGTTGACCAACACGGGGTCGGTGAGAAAGGTTTCGGCGATGAATTTCGCGCGCAGCGGATCGCCCGGCATCAGCACGGTCTTGGCGATCTCGCCCGGCTTGGCGTTGATATGGGGAGTGGGGATCGACATGTGAGTTTCCTCCTGGCGCAGAATTCGGTTTTCGTTCGTGCTTCGATTATATGCAAGAATACGGCGTTTGGCAAGCGCAGTTTGCGCAAAAGGGTTTGAAACGGCGGTCGTATTATGGTAGAATACAGGAGAAAAGACAAGCGCCGAGCGGCGGAGGAGAAAAGCTATGAGCGACGTTATGGTCATCGGCCTCGCGGGAGGCACCGGCAGCGGCAAGACCACGATCACGAAAAAGCTGATGCAGCGCTTCGGACCCGACGTGTCCGTCATCTACCACGACAATTACTACAAGGCCCACCACGACATGCCCTACGAGGAGCGTGCCAAGCTCAACTACGACCACCCCGACGCCTTTGACACCGACCTGCTCGTGCAGGCCGTGCGCGACCTCAAGGCCGGCCGGGACGTGATCTGCCCCGTCTACGACTACTCGATCCACGACCGCAGCGACAAGACCGTCCTGGTCCGCAGCGCGAAGGTCGTGATCGTCGAGGGGATCCTGATCTATGCGAGCCCGGAGCTGCGGGATCTCATGGACATCAAGCTCTTCGTCGACACCGACGCCGATGTGCGTATCCTGCGCCGCATCAAGCGCGACGTGCGCGACCGCGGCCGCAGTCTCGAGAGTGTGATCGACCAGTACCTCACGACGGTCAAGCCCATGCACGAGCAGTTCGTCGAGCCGAGCAAGCGCTACGCCGACCTCATCATCCCCGAGGGCGGGCACAACAAGGTCGCGATGCGCATGGTCGTCTCGCGCGTCCGCGCCCATATCTACGGCGAGGAGGAATAAGCCATGGCCAAGCTCTATTTCAAATACGGCGCGATGGGCTCGTCGAAGTCCGCGCAGGCCCTCATCACCAAATTCAACTACGAGGAGCTCGGCATGAGCGTCTGGTCCATCAAGCCCAGCGTCGACACCCGCGACGGCGCCGATGTGATCCGCAGCCGCATCGGGCTCGAAGCCCGTGCGCAGATCATCACGCCCGAGCAGGACATCGTGGAGGAATACCGCAGGGCCGGCCGCCACGACGTCATCATTTCCGACGAGGCCCAGTTTTTCACGCCCGAGCAGATCGACCAGCTGCGCTTCCTTGTCGACGAGGACAGCATGCCCGTGCTCTGCTTCGGGCTTCGTACCGACTTTCTCACACACTTCTTTCCCGGCTCGCAGCGGCTCATGGAGCTGGCCGACTCGATCACCGAGATCAAGACCGTCTGCGCCTGCGGCCGCAAGGCCACGGTCAACGCCCGCATCGGCGAGGGCGGAAGAATCGTCACGAGCGGAGGCCAGATCCTGCTGGGCGGCAACGACAGCTACGTCGCGATGTGCCACCGCTGCTGGAAGAAAAAGATCCGCGAGCAGAGCGAAGGCGCCGAAGCCTGACTGTCAGGAGAATAAAAAACCGAGGGAAGCCGCAGGGCTTCCCTCGGTTTTGCATACTGCGCTTTACGCCTCGGCAGCGGCGCGTCCGGCGCGGTAAGCCGCGAGGTTGAGCTCGAGGAACTTCGGCGGGACCGTCTCGCGGATGACCTGCTCCCAGTCGATCTCGTCGAGCCCCAGCACGTGCGACAGCGCCCCGAAGAGCACGATGTTCATGCACTTGGCGCTGCCGAGGCTCTCGGCGAGCTCGGCCGCGGGCAGCGCGACGCAGCGGAAGTTGTCCCGCATTGCCTCGAGGCAGCCGGCGGGGTATTCCGCCAGTCCTGCCGCGACCGTGGCGGAGGGCTGCTCGTAGTCGTTGATAACGGCTACGCCGTCCGGCTTGAGGAAATGCGCGTAGCGCACGGCCTCCATTTTCTCAAAGGCGACGAGCACGTCCGCCGCGCCCGGGCCGACGAGCGGGGCGTAGACCTTCTCGCCCCAGCGCACCTGGGTCGAAACGCTGCCGCCGCGCTGGCTCATGCCGTGCACCTCGGACATTTTGACGTCATAGCCCGCGCGCATCAGTCCGTTGACCAGCACCTTGGCCGTCAGGATCGCGCCCTGACCGCCGACGCCGACAAGGATCGCTGTTTTGGTCGCCATCACTTGCCCTCCTTTCTTGTGATCGCCCCGACCGGGCAGACCTGCGCGCAGACCGTGCAGCCCGCGCACTGGTTGGGGTCGATCGAGGACTTGCCCTCGCGGATCATGAGCGCCGGGCATCCGACCTTCAGGCACTTCCTGCAGCCGATGCATTTCTCGCGGTCAACGGTGCAGAGGGCTTTCTCGTGCGGGATGCGCTTGATGAGCAGGCACGGTCTGCGGCAGATGATCGCCGCGGGGACGGCGGAGGCGAGCGCGTCGTCCACGGCCTTCTGCATCGCCGTAAGATCCTGCGGGTCTACGATGATTACATTCTCGTAGCCGTAGGCATGCAGCACGTCCTCGATCCGGATCGCGGCGGCGACCTCGCCCTGCAGCGTGTAGCCGGAACCGGGGTTTTCCTGGTGGCCGGTCATGCCCGTGATGTGGTTGTCGAGCACGACGGGGATCACGCCGCCCTTGTTGTAGAGGATCTCGGCCGCGCCGGTCATGCCGCTGTGGAAGAAGGTCGAGTCGCCCAGGACGCCGAACACTTTTTTCTTCTCGCCCGACGCGGCGAAAGCCTTGGACATGCCCATTGCGATCGAGAAGCCGCCGCCCATGCACACGCAGGTGTCCATCGCGCCGAGCGGTGCGGCGCCGCCGAGCGTGTAGCAGCCGATATCGCCGGCGATGACAAAGTCCTTGCCCTTGGACATCGTATAGAAAAAGCCGCGGTGCGGACAGCCGGGGCAGAGCACCGCCGGACGGGGCACGGCCTTGACGGGCAGCTCCCGGATCTCGGGCTTCTCGCCGAAGATCATCTCGCGCAGGCGCTGGGGGTTGAGCTCATAGAGATTGCTCACAAGCTCCTTTCCGACGCAGGGGATGCCGGCGGCCCGGATCTGCTCCTCCATGAAGCCCTCGAGCTCTTCGATGACGTAGAGCTTGTCGACCTTCGCGGCAAAGTCGCGGATCAGGCCGAGCGGCAGCGGATACGTCAAACCGAGCTTCAGGAAGGAGGTGTCCTCGGGAAAGACCTCCTTGGCGTACTGATAGGCGACCGAAGCCGTGATGACGCCGACCGCGCTCCCTCGCAGCTCGAGCTTGTTGATCGGGCAGTGCTCGCCATACTCCGCGAGCGCTTTGAGCTGATTCTCCACCTTCGGATGGTGGCGGTAGGCGTTGGCCGGGGCGCAGTTGAATCTGCTCTGGTCGCGCACATAGGGCACGGCGGCGCGCTCCTCCCGTTCGGAAAAGCTCACAAGGCTCTTGGAGTGGGAGAGATTCGTCGTCGTGCGGAAGAGCACCGGCATGTCGAAGCGCTCGGAAATGCAATAGGCCTCCTTGAGGAAGTCGATGCACTCCTGCGAGTCGCTCGGCTCGACGAGCGCGACCTTGGCGCTCTTGGCATAATAGCGGTTGTCCTGTTCATTTTGGGACGAGTGCATGCTCGGGTCGTCGGCCGTGACGATCACGAAGCCGCCGTTCA
>CAMVJF010000204.1 GCA_947167725.1 uncultured Clostridia bacterium
ACTCCACGGCGAGCTTTGACGAGCTTGCGGCTGTTCTCGCGCCGGTGATCGTCCACGAGCTGGGCCATATCGTCACGCTGCGCCTGTTCGGGCTGCGCATCCGCCGCTTCTCGGCGGACCTGCGCGGCCTGTGTATCGAATACGCCGGGCTGTGCTCCGACTGGGGACATGCCGTCTCGGCGCTGGCGGGACCGGCGGCGGGGCTGGGCTACGCCTTCGCCGCCTCGTATTTTGGCCGCCGCAGCGGCAACGAGGTGCTGACGCTTTCGGCGGGCGTCAGCCTGCTGCTGTCGCTGTTCAATCTCCTGCCCATCCTGCCTCTTGACGGCGGACGCGTCTTTTCCCTCGCCGCGGAAGAGCTCTTCGGAACGAGAAGAGGAGAGAGACTGACGCGAACGGTCTCTCTCGTGCTCTCGACGGCGCTGCTGGCGGCGGGGAGCTGGATCATGTGGCGCGGGGACGGGACGGCGCTGACGATCGCCGCGCTCTGGCTGCTTGCCTCGCAGCCGGATAAAGCCGAGCTTGTCAAACGCAGAGAGTTGTTATAAGATAGTCCCGATACCAATGAAAACGGAGCTTGCGATGGATAAACGACTGGAGCGTATCCTCCCGCGCGTGCAAAAGCCCGCGCGCTATACCGGCGGGGAATACAATCAGATCATCAAGGACAAGAACAAGGTGGAGCTCCGCCTTGCGTTCTGCTTTCCCGACACCTATGAGATCGGCATGTCGAATCTCGGGCTGAAGATCCTCTATAAAACCATGAACAGCCTTCCCTTCGTCTGGTGCGAGCGGGCCTTCGCCCCCTGGGGCGACATGTATGAGGAGATGAAGAAGGCCGGGATGCCGCTCTATGCGCTCGAGAGCGGGGACAGCCTCGACCGGTTCGACGCGCTGGCCTTCTCAATCGGCTATGAGATGGCCTATACCACAGTGTTGGACATGCTCGACATGGCGGGCCTGCCGCTGCGCTGCGAGGAGCGCAGGAGCCTGCTGCCCATCGTTTTCGCGGGCGGCTCCGCCTGCGTGAACGCCGAGCCCATGACCCCCTTCATCGACCTTTTCGTGATCGGCGAGGGCGAGGAGATGAACAACGAGCTCCTCACGCTGCTGCGCCGGGCCAAGGCGGAGGGCTGGGACAAGCGGCGATTCCTGCGCGCGGCCGCGCAGATCGGAGGCGTGTATGTCCCGAGCCTCTATGAGATCGAGTACAACGACGACGGGACGCTGCGTGCGATCACCGCGAAGGACGGCGCGCCCGAGAAGGTGCTCAAGCGCATCGTCGAGGACCTCGACGCCGCGCCCTATCCGACCGATCCGATCGTCCCTTCGACCGAGGTCGTGCAGGACAAGGTGGATATCGAACTCTTCCGCGGCTGTGTGCGTGGCTGCCGCTTCTGCCAGGCGGGGCACATCTACCGCCCCATCCGCGCGAAGAAGCCCGAGACGCTGATCCGCCAGGGGATCGAGACCCTGCGGAACACCGGCTATGAGGACGTGACGCTCCTCTCGCTGTCCACGAGCGACTACCGCCCCCTCACGCGGCTCTGCGACGGACTTCTCGAATACTGCGAGCCGCGGAGCATCGGCCTCGCCCTCCCCTCGCTGCGGGCGGACAACTTTTCGATGGAGCTCATGGAGCGGCTCCAGCGCGTACGCAAAACCGGGCTCACCTTCGCTGTCGAGGGCGGAAGCCAGCGCCTGCGCGACGCGATCAACAAGAACGTGACGGAAGAGGAACTGCTGCACACCTGCGCCATTGCCTTTGCCGGCGGCTGGAACAGCGTGAAGCTCTACTATATGCTCGGCCTTCCGACCGAGACGGACGAGGATATCCTCGGCATTGCCGAGATGGCGAATCTCGTGCTGCACTGCTGGCGCGAGAACGCGAAGAATAAAAACCGCGGCGTGCGCATCACGATCTCCACCTCCTGCTTCATCCCCAAGCCGCACAGTCCCTTCCAGTGGGAGGCGCAGATCAGTAAGGAGGAATACCTCCGCCGCGTCAATCTCCTGCGCAGCGCGATCACCGCGCGCAACGTGAGCTACAACTGGCACGACGCGGAGACGAGCGTCATCGAATCCGCGCTCTCGCGCGGCGACAGGCGCCTCGGCGACGTGATCGAGGAGGTCTGGCGGCAGGGGGGCCGACTTGACGCCTGGACGGACTATTTCTCCTTCGAGCGCTGGGAGAAGGCCTTTGAAACCTGCGGCCTCGATCTCGCTTTTTACGCCTCGCGCGAACGAGGGATCGACGAAGTCCTGCCCTGGGATATGATCGACGTCGGCGTGACGCGCCGCCACCTCGTCCGCGAGCGCGAGCAGTGCTATCGCTCCGCGCTCTCTCCGGACTGCCGAAAACAATGCTCGGCCTGCGGCGCGGCCAGACTTCTGCATGGGAGGAAATGCGATGAATAAGCTTCGCATGCGCTTCTCCAAGACCGGAAGGGCGATCTGGATCTCCCATCTTGACCTGATGGCGACGCTGCAGCGCGCCTTCTCCCGGGCGGAGAGCAGACTGAAATACTCCGAGGGCTTCAACCCCCGGCCGCTGATCTCCATCGCGCTGCCGCTCTCCGTGGGCTGCGCGAGCGTCTGCGAGCTGATGGACTTCCAACTGGCGGAAGAGGTTGACATAACAGAATTAAAGGACAAGCTCAACGCGGTCATGCCGGAGGGAATCGAGGTGCTCGAAATCTATGAACCGGAGCGCAAAAACGCCGCAATCAAATGGCTCGAGATCGAGGGAGTATTTGAGTACGACGATCGACAGGTTGACATAATGATAGAAGAGCTCGCGCGCTTTTTCTCCCGCGCTTCGATCGTGATCGAGAAAAAGACCAAGCGCGGCATCGGCGAGGCGGACATCCGTCCCTCGATCCGCGAGATCTCCTTCGCCACTGCGGAGGGAGGCGTGGCCGTCCACGCCGTCGTCAGCGCCCAGAACCCGACGCTCAACCCGGATCTTCTCCCGGCTGCGCTGCGGGCGCTCGCGCCGGAGATCGCGCCGGATTTTGCCAGATTCACGCGAATCGAGACTTATGACGAAGAAATGTTGATTTTCCGATAAAAAACTCTTGCAATCCGATCGGCGTTATGGTATCCTATCAAAGCCTGTGAGGGTCACAGGCGTGAGAAAGGCGGTCCGCTGCGCGACACCACCGGGTGTCCTCCGACATGAACGTCTATATACAGGAAGGATTGGATTGTTATGGATCTGGTCAAAATTCTCAGTGACAAGTACATGAAGAGCGAGCTGCCCGAGATGAACGTCGGCGACACCGTGCGTGTCCTCGTCCGCGTGAAGGAAGGCAACCGCGAGCGTACGCAGGCTTTTGAAGGCACGATCATTGCCAAGAAGCACGGCGGCATCAACGAGACCATCACCGTCCGCCGTATCTCCTACGGCGTCGGCTGCGAGAAGGTATTTCCGGTACATTCTCCGTCCATCGTCTCCGTGACCACCGTCCGCAAGGGCAAGGTCCGCAGAGCGAAGCTCTACTACCTGCGCGATCGCGTGGGCAAGGCGGCCAAGGTCAAGGAGCGCCTGTATGAAAGACAGAAAGCATAAAGGCATCTTCCGGATGG
>CAMVJF010000205.1 GCA_947167725.1 uncultured Clostridia bacterium
TAAAAAAAATTCTCCGGCCGCTTTTTTTGTCCGCGGCGGGGCGCGAGCCGTTGAAAAGAGCGTGCCGGTATGCTATATTATTATATTATCACGCAATCAGATCAGGGAGGACCCGGGCTATGAAGATCGTCTTTCTCGGCGCGACGCACGAGGTCACGGGAAGCTGCAGCTTTCTCGAAGTCGGCGGACGATACGGTCTCGTCGATTTCGGCATGGAACAGGGCAAGGACCTCTTTGTCAACAGAGAGATCCCGGTGGACCCCTCGGCGCTGGATTTCGTGCTGCTGACCCACGCCCATATCGACCACTCCGGCAAGCTGCCGCTGCTCGTCAAGCAGGGCTTTCGCGGCGGGATCTATCTGAGCGAGGCCACGGCCAACCTCTGCGACATCATGCTGCGCGACAGCGCCAGCATCCAGGAGCAGGAGGCCGAATGGCAGAACCGCAAGGCGCAGCGCGCGGGCGAGGCGATCTATGAGCCGCTCTACGATCTCGACGACGTCCAGCGCACCGTCAACTGCTTCCGCCCCTGTCCGATGGACAGGATCATCCCGATCTGCGAGGGCGTGGAGGCGCGCTTCGTCAGCGCGGGGCATCTGCTCGGCTCGGCCTCGATCGAGCTCTGGCTCAGCGAGGGCGGCGTGACGAAAAAGCTCGCCTTCAGCGGCGATCTCGGCAACCGGAACATGCCGATCATCGCCCCGATGGAACATATCCGCGAGGCGGACTATGTCGTGATCGAATCGACCTACGGCGACCGTCTGCACGAGGCGAGCGCCGACTCGGTGCAGTTCCTCGCCGATACGATCCAGCGCACCCTCGACCGCGGCGGCAACGTCGTGATCCCCTCCTTCGCCGTCGGGCGCACGCAGGAGATGCTCTATCTGCTGCGCGAACTGAAAAACGCAGGTCTGGTCCGGGGACACGGCGATTTTCCCGTATACGTCGACAGCCCGCTCGCCGTCGAGGCGACCGGGATCTTTCTGCAGTGCGACCGCGGCTGCTTTGACGAGCCGACGAAGGCGCTTCTCGACGAGGGCGTCAACCCGCTGATGTTCCCGGGGCTGCACGTCTCGGTCTCCTCCGAGGAATCCAAGCGCATCAACTCCGACCGCCTGCCGAAGGTCATCCTCTCCTCAAGCGGCATGTGCGAGGGCGGACGCATCCGCCACCATCTCAAGCACATTCTCTGGCGCGAGGAGTGTACCATCCTCTACGTCGGCTACCAGGCCGTCGGCACGCTCGGGCGCATCCTGCTCGACGGGGCGAAAAAAACGGTCAAGCTCTTCGGCGAGGATATCGCCGTCAACGCCGAAATCCTCTTCATGCCCGGCAAGAGCGGCCACGCCGACCGCGACGGGCTGCTCGACTGGCTCGCCGCCTTTGAGAAAAAGCCGGAACTGCTCTTCGTCAACCACGGGGAGGACGGCGTCGCCGTCTCCTTTGCCGCGCTCGCGGCCAACCGCTTCGGCATCAAGAGCTTCGCCCCGTACAGCGGCACGGCCTTCGACCTGATCTCCGGCACATTTATCGAAAAGCCCGAGGGTATCCCCGTCGTGCGCCGTTCGCCCGAGACTCCGCAGGCCCAGCGCAAGCGGATGCTCTTTGAAAAGCTTCTCGCCGCCGGCGAACGGCTGCTCGCTGTCATCCGCGGCAGCGAGGGCATCCCCAACAAGGATGTGGCCAAATTCACCGATCAGATCAACCGTCTCTGCGACAAGTGGCAGCGCTGAGAGGCGGAGAAGGAGAAGCCATGCGCTGGATAGAGCTTTGCATCGACACCCCCCGCGAGGAGATCGACGCGCGCTGCGAGGAGCTCGCCGCGCTCGGTCTCGGCGGTTTTGTGATCGAGAACGAGGAGGATTTTCACGAATTCCTCGAGCATAACCGGCAATACTGGGACTATGTGGACCGGGACCTGGAGGACCGCTTTGCGGGCGTCAGCCGCATCAAGGCCTACCTCGCCGACGACGAGGACGGCCGCGCCGTGCTCGCGGCGGTACGCGCGCGCTATGAGCCGCGCGTATCCTACGTGGAGGACAGCGACTGGGAGAACAACTGGCGCGCGTACTACAAGCCCATCGACACGGGCGAAAAGCTCGTCGTCGTGCCCGAGTGGGAGGAGACGCCCTCCTCCGGCCGCATCCCCCTGCGGCTCGATCCGGGGCTGATCTTCGGCACCGGCAGCCACCCCACGACCCGCATGTGCCTCGCCGCGCTCGAGCGCTTTGCCTCGCCGGGCAAGCGCGTGCTCGACCTCGGCTGCGGCAGCGGTATCCTCGGCATCGGCGCGCTGCTGCTGGGCTGCGAGAGCTGTCTTGGCTGCGACATCGACCCCAAGGCGCCGGACGTGGCGGCGGCGAACGCCGCGCTCAACGGTCTCGGCGCGGACCGCTTTCGCGTGCTCGCCGGGGACATCCTCTCCGATCGCTCGCTGCGCCGTGCGCTCGGCGGCGGCTACGCGCTTGTGCTCGCAAACATCGTTTCCGACGTGATCATCCCGCTCTCCGCCTTCGTCGGCGAGTTCCTCGCCCCGGACGGCGTTTTCATCTGCTCCGGCATCATCGAGGGCAGACAGGACGAGGTCGCCGCCGCGCTGCGCGCGAACGGCTTTGCCGTCGACGAGCGGCGCTGCGAGGAGGAGTGGCACTGCTTCGTCTGCCGCCGCGCCTGATCCCCCCTTCCCCCGCCGAACTACCGAGAATGGAGCGCGGCCTCAGGCCGCGATTTGCCTCTGTCATGAAAAGAAAGCTGACTGTCCTGACCCTTGTTCTGCTGGCTCTGACCCTGCTCGTCGGCGCCGTCCTGCTTTTCGGCGGGTCGAACGCCGAACCCGTACAGGTGGCGGAGCCGACGCCCGCGCCGGAGCCGTCGCCGACGCCCGTGCCGACCCCGGAGCCGACGCCGGCGCCTACCCCGGTCCCCGAGTACCCCGCCGAACAGCTCGGCCTCACGCTCGACCTCACGGACCGCAACGCCGTGCGGCGGCTGCTCGACGACAACTATGAGACCAGCTATATGCTCCCCGCCGGACGCACGCTCACGCTTACGGCCGAGCGGCCCATCGCCTCGGTGTACCTCCGCTTCGGCAGCTTGCCGGGCGACTGGACGCTGCGCGCGGGCGGGAAGGAGATCGCCTGCGGGCGGGATCGCTTTTTGCACGAGTACGTCCGTCTCAACGAGCCGGCGACGAGCGTGGAGCTCGTGTTCCCCGAGGGCGAGGCGGTACTGCTGCGCGACGTTTTCGCTTTCACGGAGGGCTATCCCCCTCCCTTCGTCCAGACCTGGCAGGATCTCCGCGAGGGCGCCGATATCCTGGTCTTTGCGGCGCACTATGACGACGAGCTGCTCTTCCTGGGCGGGCTGATCCCCTATTACGCCTCCGTGCGCGGGGCGCGCGTACAGGTCGTCTACATGACGAGCAACTATCTCACGCGCTATTCCAACTACGCCCTGCGGCCCCATGAGGCACTCAACGGGCTGTGGGAGTGCGGCGTGCACTACTACCCCGTTACAAACGACG
>CAMVJF010000206.1 GCA_947167725.1 uncultured Clostridia bacterium
TGGGACGAGTGCATGCTCGGGTCGTCGGCCGTGACGATCACGAAGCCGCCGTTCACGCCGTTGTAGGCGGCGGTGAAAAGCGGATCGGCCGCGACGTTGAGCCCGACGTGCTTCATCGCGCACAGGCTCCTCACGCCGCCGATCGACGCGCCGTAAGCGACCTCCGTGGCCACCTTTTCATTCGGCGCCCATTCACAGTAGAGCGCGGCGCCGTACTGCGGCAGCGATTCGAAGATCTCCGTGCTCGGCGTTCCCGGATAGGCGGAGCAGACCTTGACGCCCGCCTCGTACGCTCCCCGCGCGATGGCCTCGTTGCCGGAGAGCAGATGCTTTTCCATGGTATGCCTTCCCCCTTTTTTTCGGATGTGGATTCCCGAATTCTGGATAATTCCATTATACAGTTTTTCTTGTCGAAAGGCAAGACATGTGATACCATAACAAAAGAAAACGAAGGGAGGGAGCCGCATGGTCAAAGAAAAGAAAAAGGTCCAGCTCCTGATCGGACTGATCGCCCTGGTGCTCGTGCTGACCGTCGCGCTCGTGATCATACACGCCGTGCGAAAAAGCCGCGCGCCCGCCGTCCCGGCCGTCACGCCGCGGCCCGCCGCGGAGGTCGTCGTCCGCGAGCGGGAGGTCGAAAAGCTCGTCACCGTCGAGAAGGAGATCACTTCGGAGATGCTGCGCGACGGGCTGCGCGACATGGGTATGCTCGTCACGGACGAGTACTATTTCACCGAAGTCGTCAGCTATTCGAGCATCAAGAAGCTCTGGAAGCTCGATCTGCCGCTGACCGAGTCGAGCTATCTTGCGAGCTACGACGGCGTCGTGCGCGCGGGCGTGGATCTCTCGAAGGCCTCGGTCGCGAAGGACGACGTGCAGATGCGCGTCACCGTCGGCCTGCCCGCGGCCGAGATCGAGGGCGTCGACATCGACCCGGAGAGCTTCACGCTCTATTCCGAAAAGCAGGGCGTCGGCAACCGCATTTCCGTGGAGGATTTCAACAACTCCCTCGTCGAGCTGGAGGACACCGCCCGGCGGAAGGCGCTGGATCGCGGACTTCTCGCGCGCGCCGACGACAATGCGCGGCGTCTCGCGGGCAACTTTATCGCCTCGCTGCTCGATCTGAACGAATATACGCTGGTTTTTGAGGAGACGGCGCCATGACCGAACAAGGACTCAAAAAGGCGCTCTGCGCCGTGCTGCTGCTGCTCGTCGCAGTTTTTTCCTTCCTCTTCCTCGCCGACAGGGCGAGCGCGCAGGCTACCCACGCCGCGACCGTGTCCGTGATCGACGAGAAGACCGAGGACGTGCTCAAGCTTACCGCCTCGGCCTCGCTGGCCTCCTTCGGTGTGTCCGCGATCCCGGGCGACACCGCCACGCCGATCGCGACGAAGCTGGCGGACTTTTCCGAATACTTCCTGCTGATCCTGTGTGTGCTGTACTCCGAGAAATATCTCATCGGCATCATCGGCGCCGGGACCTTCAAGGTGCTGATCCCGGCCGCCTGCGCGCTCGGGATCGTCTCGCTGTTCTGGAATCCGAAGCTGCTGCGCCGGCTCGCCTTCAAGCTCACGGCCGTGGGGCTGGCCATCTATCTGATCATCCCGATCAGCTTCAAGGTCTCGGACCTGATCTACGACGCGTATCGCGAGTCGATCGACACGACGATCTCCGCCGCCGAGGAGCTCACCGACGAGACCGCCCCGCTCGCGGACGCCGACGACCGCAGCGTCGTCGACCGCATTCTCGAACGCATCTCCGAAACGACGGCCTCCCTGACCGACCGCGCCGTCGACACGGTCAACCGCTTCGTCGAGACGCTGGCGGTGATGATCGTGACCTCCTGCGTGATCCCGCTGCTGGTGCTGCTCTTCTTCCTTTGGGTCATCAAGCAGCTCACCGGGATCGATCTCTCCGGCGCGCTGCCGCACCGGAGGGGGCTGCGGACGTCCGAAAAAGCGGACGCGCCGAGAGAGGAGACGACATGAATAGATTTTGGAAAGCCGCGCTGAGCCTCATGCTCTGTCTCGCGCTGCTCGGCTCCGGCGCGGCCTGCTTCGGCGAAGGCGAGACGCTGATCTTTGACGCGGAGGGCCTCGCCGCGATCGCGCAGGACCCCTCCGGGCGCTACGCGCTTGCCGCGGACATCGACCTCGGCGGCGCGGACTGGACGCCCATCCCCTTCTCCGGGACGCTCGACGGCCGGGGCCGCACGATCTACAATCTCCACGTCACCGCCCCCGGCGCGGAGGAACGCGAGACGCGCGACGGCAATCTCAAGTCCTATAACACCTCCTTCGCCGCGCTGTTCTCCACGCTCGAGGACGCCGAAGTGCGCGATCTGAAGCTGCGCGGCGCGCTGGTCGAGATTACCTCGGACCGCCATTGCTTCGCCGCGCTGCTCGCGGGCTACATCGACCACAGCCGCATCCTCGGCTGCTCGGTCGAGGGCCGCGTTTCGCTGATCGGCAACGCCGTCATGGTCGGCACGGGCGGTCTTGCCGGCTACGGCTGCGGCGAGATCGCCGACTGCGCGGTCGACACAGAGATCTTCTTCGAGGACCGCTGCTACACCGCGCGCTGCGAGCAGTTCATGGGCGGGCTCCTCGCCTGCGGCATCGCGGACATCGAGCGCTGCCGCGTCTCGATCCGGGGCTATGACTCCTGCAGCGGCTACGTGCACAACGGCGGCATGGTCGGCATGTACTATCTCTGCGGCATGGACTACCACAACGGCCTGTTCGACGGCAACTATGTCGAGGGCTTCATCAGCTTCTTCGAGGACAACCCCGATCGCCGCGCCTACTGCGAGCCCTTCCGCGGCGAGTCGCTGAGCGGCGTGCGGAGCTTTGAGGATAACCGCGAGGACTTCGAGCGCCGCGAGACCTGGGATTACAGCCACATCCTGCGGCCGGAGAGCTGCAGCGAGCCCGCGATCGTCGATGAGCTTGTACCGAGCGGCTGCGACAGCTGGGGTTATACCCGTCACAGCTGCGCGCTCTGCGGCCACAGCTGGGTCGACAGCTACACGGCCCCGGCGCACACGCCGGGCGAATGGGAGACCGTCGAGGAAGTCGGCGTCGGACAGGAAGGACGCGAGCGGCGCAGCTGCAGTGTCTGCGGCGCGGTGCTCGGCGAGCGCGTGCTCGCCGCGATCGTCCCCGTTGAGAGCTTCCGCATCACGGGCGCGCCGAACAAGGCGCTTCGTCCGGGCGAGACGCTTGCCCTCACGGCCGAGGTGCTGCCCGAGAACGCCACCGACCGCGCCGTGCGCTGGACGAGCAGCGACGAGAACGTCCTCGCCGTGGACGAGGACGGCACGCTCTTCGCGGTGGGCCGCGGCCGTGCCGTGATCGGTGCGGAGACGGGCGACGGCTTCACCGACAGCTGCCGGATCGCCGTGCGCCTGAGCTTCCGTCAATGGCTGCAGAATCTGTTCTCCTGCTCTCTTGTTGCAAAGCAAAAAGGAACGGCCCGCGGGCCGTTCCTTTTTGCTTTCTCTTTTTATGATACAGAGG
>CAMVJF010000207.1 GCA_947167725.1 uncultured Clostridia bacterium
GTTTTCTTATCGAAAACGGTCTTTTTAGCGGCACGTGTGTTCGTAACGGATTTGATGAACATGTGATCATTCCGGCAGCGTCACATTCGATTTTTCCAAGGACCGGGGTTACAAGAGGAGGGCGGAAATCGCAGGGCTGTGGGCTCAAGATGCCTCAATCAAGCTTCCCGCCGCCAAGATAGACGGCACGCAGCGCCAGCGTCTCGTCGCAAACCAGAACCGAAATGGTCGTCACAGCCAAGCTGCTTCGCCGGGTTGATCGTCGCGGCGCGGATCGCGGTATCACGGTCAATGCCGAAGGCGATGGCCTTGTGCAGGCAGTCAAACAGGGTCGCAGCCGAGCCGGCGATCGTGCCGTCGGCGAGACGCGCGACACCGCCGGAGAGAAACACGTCCTGTCCGCCCAGCTCATACTGTCCGTCGGGCATGCCGCAGCAGCGCAGCGCGTCGGAGATCAGACAGATACGCCCGGGGAAAAGCTTGAAGGCCATGCGCACGGCGCTCTCGTGCACGTGCTGGCCGTCGCAGATCAACTCCGCATAGCCGTCGTCCCGCTCCGAGGCCGCGCCGATCACACCCGGCTTGCGGTGGTGGATGGACGGCATAGCGTTGTACAGGTGGGTCAGATGCCTCGCTCCAGCCTCGTACATAGCCCGCGCCTCGTCATAGGTCGCATCGGTGTGCGCCGCAGATACGGTGCACAGCTCCGCCGCCTTCGCGGCAAAGTTAGCAGCCCCGGGCAGCTCCGGCGCGAGATCCACAATGCGGATCAGCCCGCCGCAGTCCTCGTACAGCTTCCGGAAAGCGTCAAAGTCCGGGTTCCGCAGATGGGCGGCGTTCTGCGCGCCCTTCTTTTTCTCGGAGAAAAAGGGGCCCTCCATGTTGATCCCGAGCAGTCTGGCACAGCCGGCGGGGGCCTCGTCGTGAAGCCGCCGGGCCGTTGCGTAGGCCTTCTCCAGCACCTCGTAGGGCAGCGTCATCGACGCAGGCGCAAAGCCCGTCACGCCGCAGCGCGCAAGAAAGGCCGCCATTTTCCGCAGCCCCTCGTAATCGCCGTCGGAAAAATCCGCGCCGGAATTGCCATGGGTGTGGATGTCGATCAGCCCGGGGATGACATGAGCCCCGCCGAGATCGATACAGCCCTCCTCGCGCGCATCGGGCGGGAGGATCTCCGTAATGATCCCGTCTTCGACGCGCATCGAGCCGGGCGTGAATCCGCGTCCGTCAAGAAAGAGGACGCCATCAGAAAAAAGCATGCTTCATTCCCCCTGAAAGCGATAATTCGACCGCCCTGCAAAGCAGGGCGGTATGCCGTGTTTTATGCGTATTTGGCGATAAGCGTGCGGATATCGGCGGCACATTCCCGTACAATGGGCATGTCCTCCTCCTGCAGCGCATAGAGCGGGGCGCGCACACCGCCGATGTCGATCCCGCCGTTTTCACGGAGGATCCCCTTGATGACGGCGTACATGTTGCCCTTTGTCGAGCACATCTTATAGATCACATGGCAGCAGGCGTCCTGGATCTCGCGTGCCTCGGCGATCTTTCCCTCGCCAAAGAGCTGGTAGATTTTCAAGTAGAGCTCCGGCATCGCGCCGTAGGTGCCGCCGATACCGCCGCCGGCTCCCGCGGCCAGACCGGAGAGCAGCTGCTCGTCCGGGCCGTTGAAGACGAAGGCGCCTTCGTCGCGCCACATTTCGATGTCCTGGACCGGCATGGAGGAGTTCTTCACGCCGATGACGCGCGGATTCTTCAGCATCTCGCGCAGAAGCGCCGAGGACAAAGCCACACCCGCCAGCTGCGGGATGTTGTAGATCACGAAGTCGGTATTCGGCGCGGCGGCGGAGATATCGTTCCAGTACTGCGCGACCGCATAGGGCGGCAGGTGGAAGTAGATGGGCGGGATGGCGGCGATCGCGTCGACGCCGAGGCTCTCTGCATGGGCGGCGAGTTCACGGCTGTCTGCCGTGTTGTTGCAGGCCACGTGGGCGATGATCACGATGCGACCCTTTGCCACGGCCATCACATTCTCAAGCAGGAGCTTGCGCTCGGCGACCGACTGGTAAATACACTCGCCGGACGAGCCGCCGACATACAGGCCGGTCACGCCCTTGCCGATCAGATACTCTGTCAGCGCGCGGACGCGTTCAGGGGAAACATCCCCCTTTTCATCGTAGCAGGCATAAAACGCCGGGAAGATGCCCCGGTACTTGTTTAAATCTTTCATTCAATTCTCCTTGACTCGGATTTTGAAAACGATGCGGGATACGCCCTTGGGAGTGTCGACGGCCATGCCGGGCCGGTGGGCGTCGCCGGGAAAGAGGACCAGAAAGCAGCCCGGCCGGAGAATCACATGCTCCTCCGCCTCGGCGGCGCCGCCCCAGTAGTCGCCGCGGTGATCGCTCACGGATACGGCCTCCGACGCGGAAATATCCACACGCTCCTCGCCCCCGGCGAGCGTGAAGATATCCAGATAACTCCGGTGATACTCATAGAGTCTCGTCTCATCGACGGAGCTCTCCACGTCAAAGCGCGTAACGTAAAGATCCTCGCCCTCGAGTTTCTGTGTCTCACTGCCGACTGTAGCGAGGAAGTCCGGTGTCAGCAGAGCAAGCGCCCGGTCAAGCCGGGGGTGGATGCCCCGGTAGAGCGGGGCATCCGACAGTTTGGCATAGATCATCCTTCTTATCCCTTCACAGCGCCCATCGTGATGCCCTTGGTGAAGTACTTCTGGAAGATCAGGAACACGACGATGATCGGGATCGCAGCCAGCGATGCGCCGGCCATAATCAGGCCGTAGTCCGTCGAGTTCTCGGCCTGCATGGTCGCAATACCGAGCGAGATCGTCAGATTGGAGCTCGAGGTGAGCATGATCAACTGCATGAAATAGTCGTTCCAGCTGTTGATGAAGGTGAAGATCGCGAGTGCGCCGACACCGGGCTTGATCATCGGGAACATGACGTCGGTGAAGGTGCGCCATTCGTTGGCGCCGTCGATCCGGCAGGCTTCCACCATTTCGGTGGGAATGCCCTCGGCAAACTGTTTCATCAGGAACACGCCGAAGGGCCAGCCGACCGTCGGCAGGATAACGGCCCAAATGTTGTCATACAGCCCCAGCGAGCTCATCTCGCGGATCAGCGGGATCAGAATGACCTGCTTGGGCAGCGCCATGGCCGCAACGATCAGCGAGAAGAGGATAACGCGGCCGGTGAAACGCTTCTTGGCCAGCGCATAGCCGGCCATCGCCGCGGTCGCGCAGGTCAGCAGCATGGCCATGACGGCCATGAACACCGTGTTGATCAGCCAGCGGATCGCGCCGGGGATCGTCGGCCCGGTCAGAGAGCCGATCTGGAACAAGGGGGCGCTGCGCTTGGAGAAGAGGACCTGGAAATTGCGCAGCGTAAACTCCTCCGGCCACCACTGCGGCGTGGGAGAGTTGATCGCGGCGGGCGTCTTCAGCGCGCCGGTGACGATCCAGTACAGCGGGAAGAGGAACAGCAGCGCGAGGAT
>CAMVJF010000208.1 GCA_947167725.1 uncultured Clostridia bacterium
CTCCGGCAGCATCACCGAGCGCATGCACCAGAAGGACGTCGAGAGCGAGCAGGCCCGCGAGCGCCTCTCTGCGGCGGAGAGCGCGGCGAGCGAGTGTGATTCCGCGGCTGCGGTCATCCGCGCCAACATCGAGAGCACGCGCCAGGGCGCGGCACAGCTCCTCGAGGACGTGGAGAAGCAGGAGAAACGCGCGGAGGAGCTGCGCGGGCAGATCGCCGCGAACGAGGCGCGGATCGCCGCGATCGAGGCAGAGCTGAAAGCCGCGGAGGAGAGCGAGCGCGCGACAAGCAATGTGATCGACGGCTGTCGGATGAAGCTCCGGAGCCGCGAGAGCATCTTAAATGACCTGACCGAGCGGGCAAACGCGCTTGCGGTCGAGAAAAAGAGCCTCGAGTCACGTATCGCGATGCTCGAGGAGATGGAGAAAAACTTCGAGGGCTATTCCGGCGCGGTGCGCAGCGTGATGCGCGAGGCCGAGCGGGGCGCTCTCCGGGGCATCCACGGCCCGGCGGCGAATCTGGTAAAGACCGACCGGGAGTGTGCGCTCGCCATCGAAACGGCGCTGGGCGCCGCCGCGCACCATATTGTCGTGGACACGCAAAACGACGGTAAAAATGCGATCGAATACCTCAAACGGCACGACGCCGGACGTGCGACCTTTCTGCCGATCGACACGATCCGCGGATCGGTCATGCGCGACGCGCCGGTCAACGACCCCGGTTTCGTGGGAGTGGCCGTCGACCTGGTGGAGTTCGACAAGCAATACAAGGACATTTTTGAAAACCTGCTGGGCAGGACTGTGATCGCCGAGAGCCTGAGCGACGCCGTGCGTATGGCGAAGGCGAGCGGCAACCGCCTGCGCATCGTGACGCTCGACGGCCAGCTCGTCAACCCCGGCGGTTCGATGACCGGCGGCAGCAGCGCGAAAAACAGTGGCATCCTCTCCCGCGCCAACGAGCTCGAGAGCCTGCGCGGCAGGGCCGCAGCGATCGCGGAGAAGGTGAAAAACAGCGCCGCAGAGCTCGAACGGGCCAGGGCCAACCTCGCGAACGTCCGCTTTCAGCTCGACACGGCGCTGGAGGAACAGAGCGAGCAGCGCAGCGCGCGTTCTTCGCGCGAGGCGGAGAGACGGGCGACGGAAAACAGCGTTTCCCAGCTTGGCGCGCTGCTCTCCACGATCACGCTCGACGGCGAGGCGCGCCGCGCCGCCGTCCGCGCCAGCGAGGTCCAGGTCGAGGGCTTGCTCGTCAAGCTGAAGGAAAAGGAAGAGCGCCTCGCGGAGATCCGCGGCGGGATCGAGCGCATCCGCGCCGAGATCGCCGAGATCAGCAAGCGGCGCCTCGAACTCGAAGGCAAGCGTACCCGTGCCGAAAAGGAGACGCAGGAGCGCAATGCCGAGATCATCTCTCTCGAACGCCAGAGCGCGAAGATCGAGCAGAAGAAGCTCTCCGCCGATATGGAGGAGAAGCAGATCCTCGACCGCCTCTGGGACAACTATGAGCTGAGCCACAGCGCCGCCTCGGCGCTGCGCCGCCCGGTGGAATCGATGGCGAAGGAGAACCGCCGCATTGCGGAGCTCCGACGCGAGATCGGCTCGCTAGGAACGCCGAACCTCGGCGCGATCGAGGAATACGTGCGCGTCAGCGAACGCTATGAGTTCCTTTCCTCCCAGCGCGACGACGTGGAAAAGGCCAAAGGCGAGCTGCTTGGCATCATCCGCGACGTTACCGGCGAGATGAAGGAGGTCTTTCTCACGCAGTTTGCCGCGATCGACGAGGCCTTCCGCGGCACCTTCCGCGAGCTCTTCGGCGGCGGCCGTGCCTCGCTCGAGCTGGAGGATCCCAACGACGTGCTCGGCTGCGGCATCGAGATCCATGTTCAGCCGCCCGGCAAAGCGATCACCACGATCAGCCTGCTCTCCGGCGGCGAGATGGCCTTCGTCGCGATCGCGCTGTATTTTGCGATCCTCAAGGTCCGCCCGACGCCCTTCTGCGTCATGGACGAGATCGAGGCCGCGCTCGACGAGGCGAACGTCGGCCGTTTTGCCGCGTATCTGCGGCGCATGGCGGACAAGACGCAGTTCCTCGTCATCACGCACCGCCGCGGCACGATGGAGAGCGCGGACATGCTCTACGGTGTGACGATGCAGGAAAAGGGCGTATCCAGCGTGATCGAGCTCGACCTCGAGAGCGCGCAGAAAACGGCGGAGGAAAACTGATATGGGCATTTTTGACAAGCTGTTCTCCGGCCTGAGCAAGACGCGGAACAACCTCGACGAGCTCGAGGAGCTGTTCCGGGACTATGCGCCGGACAGCGAGGATTTTTATGACGATCTCGAAGAGCTGCTCGTGCTCTCCGACGTAGGCGTGCAGACCGCCGAGAGCGTCGTCAGGGGCATGCGCAAGCTGACCTGGGAGCGCCGCTTCCGCAAGGGGACCGAAGCCCGCGAGGGGCTGATCGAGCTGCTCAGCCGCATGCTGCAGACCGGCGAGAGCTCACTGAAAATCGACAGCAGGCCTTCCGTCATCCTTATGGTCGGCGTCAACGGCGTCGGCAAGACGACGACGATCGGCAAGCTGGCGGCCCAGCTCAGAGAACAGGGAAAGAAGGTCCTGCTCTGCGCGGCGGACACCTTCCGCGCCGCGGCGGCCGAACAGCTTGACGTCTGGGCGCAGAGAGCCGGGACCGAGATCGTCCGCCACGAAGAGGGCAGCGACCCCGGCGCGGTGGTCTTCGACGGCATCAGCGCAGCCAAGGCCCGCGGCAGCGACGTCATCATCATCGACACGGCCGGACGTCTGCACAACAAACAGAATCTGATGAACGAACTCGCCAAGATCCGCCGTATCATCAGCCGTGAGCTTCCGGACGCGGATGTGGAGACCCTGATGGTGCTCGACGCGACGACGGGGCAGAACGGCCTGCTGCAGGCGAAACAGTTCCTTGAGACCGCCGGCCTCACGGGCATCGTGTTGACGAAGCTCGACGGCACGGCCAAGGGCGGCATCGTTTTCGCGATCGCGAACGAACTCAAGCTCCCGGTCAAATTCGTCGGCGTCGGAGAGGGGATCGACGATTTGATCCCCTTCGACGCCAAGAACTTCGTGGAGGCGCTCTTCAAGTAAGAGACAGGGAAAAACGACGGGAACCCCTTCGGTCGGCTTCTGGCTCGTGACGCGGCGCCGCGATTTCCCCGAAGGGGGCAGCCAATTTGGAACAGGAGATTGGAATATGGCAATTACCAGCAAACAGCGCGCGTTCCTGCGCGGACTGGCGATGAACGAGGACACGATCGTACAGATCGGCAAGGGCGGCGTGACGGACAACGTGGTCGCGTCGGTCCTGGACGCGCTGAAGGCGCGCGAACTCGTCAAGGGGAAGGTGCTCGAGAGCTCGATGCTGACGGCGCGCGAAGCCTGCGACGAACTCGCCGGGCGCTGCGGCGCCGAGGGCGTCCAGTGCATCGGCACCAAGTTCGTGCTGTATAAGCGCAACGAGAAGG
>CAMVJF010000209.1 GCA_947167725.1 uncultured Clostridia bacterium
GATTATGCCCGGTTCTTTCCCGCTGGATATTCCAACCGTAAAGGACGAACTGGTAACTGATTTCGGGGTCTGAATGTAAAAAATCGGGCTCCGGAGAAGCTGATCGCCCGCTCCGAAGCCCGATTTCACTGTATTTTGCCCGTTTTTCGCCCAAAATGCAAGAAAAAACCTCTTTTGCCTTGGCAGACAAAAGCAAGAGCATTTCCTCTTTCCCGGTTCCGCTGTCACCGTATGTGTGTCATATATTTGAACAATTTATGAAATGTTTCATTTATAGAAAAATCCTATTGACACACTCGCGCAGCCGTGGTATGATGCGATCACAACGACGAAAGAGGTGCTTGTATGGGAACCGTCCGCTTTGACAATCGGAACGATTTGGAGTCTGCGCTTGCATGGATCGCACCGGGCGACTGCGTGGAGCTCGACAGTCTCGACCTGTTTGCCGACAAGGGAAAGGAAATGCTGACAGCCCTTGCGGCGATCGGCGAGCGCGGCGCGGACTTCGTTAGTCTGAAGGAAGGCATCGACACCCGCAGAGGCCAGGGGCAAAGCTTTTTTGCCCTGTGCCGGGCTTTGAGCAATTCGGAGCTGTTTGCGCGCCGCCGCGTCGGCGTCGAGCGCGCGAAGGCGGAGGGCCGCTACAAGGGCCGCAAGCCGATCGCCGTGGACGAAGGCCTGTTCGATTCCGTCGTCGCGCTCTGGCAGAGCGGCCAGATCACCGCGCGCGAGGCCATGGCCCGGCTGGACTTGAAGCCGAACACCTTTTATCGCCGCATCAAGGAAATGGAGGAACTGAAAATGAAAGACTATAAGAAAGTGCAGCACGAGATCAAAGAGGAGATCAAGGAGGCGGCCAAGCAGAGCCGCAAGGATCTCGACGAGCTGAAAAAGCAGGTCAAGGCCGAGGCCAAAGAGGTCAAGAAGGCCGCAGACGAGAAGCTGGAGCTCCACGACGTCGAGCGCGAGATGCGCCACGACCGCATCCGCGCCGAGGTCGAGCAGCGCGACGCCGTCCGCCAGATGAAGAAGGACGTCGAGGCCGAGGCCAAGGAACTCAAAAAGCTCATGGAGGAGAACTGATCTCGCTTGACGATCACAAAAACGGCGCCCTGTATTACACAGCGCGCCGTTTTTTTACCCGACGGGCAAAGGAGGTACCGGTATGGAACGCACCCCCCTGCGGGAGAGAAAACTCCCCGACTATACGCGCGGCGAGGAGATCACGAACATGGTCACACACATCGTCGGCGCCGCCCTCAGCCTGCCGATCCTGATCGGCGGGGTCATTCTGTCCGCTTACCACCGCGATCCCTGGGCGATCGTCGGCAGCTGCGTCTACGGGCTGACCATGCTCTGGCTCTATACGATGTCCAGCGTGTACCACGGACTGCACGACAACACCGGAAAACGGGTGCTGCAGGTGCTTGACCACTGCACGATCTATGCGCTGATCGCGGGGACCTACACGCCGATCCTGCTGGTCGCGATCCGGCCGGAATACCCGGCGCTTGCCTGGACGCTTTTCGGCTGTGAATGGGGCCTCGGCGCAGCCGCGGCCGCCATGACGGCGATCGACCTGAAAAAGTACGGCAAAGCCTCGATGGCCTGCTATGTCGCCATGGGCTGGCTGATCGTGCTGGCGCTCAGGCCGACGATCGAAACCGTCGGCCTGACAGGCTTCCTCTGGCTGCTTGCAGGAGGCCTGGCCTATACGGTCGGCGCAGTCCTGTACGGGATCGGAAAGAAAAAGCGGTATTTCCACAGCGTGTTTCATCTTTTCGTCCTTCTGGGCAGCCTGCTGCAGGCCGTGTGTATTCTGTTTTACGTGTTGTAGGAGATCTCTATGCTGGTATTTTTTGTTGATCTGATCCTTTTGTTTTTCGCTTATTCCTTTTTGGGCTGGTGCATCGAGGTCACTCTCAAATACTTCCAGTTCCACCGCTTCATCAACCGCGGCTTTTTCACGGGGCCGATCCTGCCGATCTACGGCAGCGGCGCCGCGCTGATCACAGTGGCCGTCAGCTCGCTCGCCCGCTTCGAGTACGGATACGGCTCGACCTTCGCCCTGTCCTTCGTGATCTGCGGAACGCTGGAGTATCTGACCAGCTATTGGATGGAGAAGCGCTTCCACGCCCGCTGGTGGGACTACAGTCAGAAGCCGATGAACCTGCACGGCCGGGTCTGGATCGGCAATCTGATGCTCTTCGGCCTGGGCGGCGTGGCGATCATCCATATCATCAATCCGCTGTTCGACCGGATCCTGGCGGCGTTTTCTTTTTCCGCGAAGGAGATCACGGCCTGCGTTCTGACGGCCGTTTTCGCCGCGGACTACGTTCTGACCCATTTCGTGATGAAGCTGGTCAAGATCGGGGTCGAGAGCAGCGAAGCGGACAGTACCGAGGAGATCAGCAAGGAAGTCTATTTGCTTTTATCTGACAAATCTGTTTTCCATAAGCGCTTTGCCGACGCCTATCCCGAGGTGATCTACCGCACGGAGCGCATCACCGCCCGGCTCGCGGAAGTAAAGGCCGAAACCGAACGGCTGCGCGCCGAGGCCGAGCAGCAGCTGGAAGCGCGCCGGGAGGCCGTGGCCGACAGGCTGGAACCGGCGACGCTCATTAAAAGCAAGATCATCAGCAAACAGAACGACCTGATCGAAATGCTGTATCATGAGCAGACGGCAAGTGAGGAAATAAAAGCGTTGAAGTCCGAAATCGACCGGGAAAAAGAGCGTCTGGAGGAGCGCCCGCTCGGCGCTCTCGCATCGGACAGACGCGGCGATCAGCGCGGCAGACGCAGCTCATGATTCGCGTAGGATCCTTTTTTCATGAGAGCTTTTGCCGTCCAGCAAGGTGATCGGCTGCATCTGCAGGCGACAGAAAGCTTTGCTTATGTAAAATGGCGAGAGAAAGAGCCTCCGGGAACGAGTGATCCCGAAGGCTCTGCTTTTTTGCGCAGCCGGACGAGGGTCCTATTTTTGAGATGGATCGGAGTCCTGCTCCTGCCCGTTCCCGCGCAGGAGCCGATCCATGAGCGAAGCGTAGACCCGGCGCAGCTTTTCGCAGGAGGCCAGCAGCCAGCACAGCTCGCTCAGCAGGATGCCTGCCAGCACGTCCGCCATCACATGCTGCCGCGTCGTCAGCGTGCTGATGCACACCGCGACGGCTATCAGCAGCGCCGAGCTGCGCCAGAGCGGCGAGACCTGCCTGTTCCCGCGGATGCCGACCCAGCAGAGCCAGGCGATGAAGCAGTGCAGAGAGGGGAAGAGGTTGTTCGGCTCGTCGATCCAATAGAGGAAGCGCATGCACGCGTCCCAGAAGCCCGGTCCGTTCGGCTCCGGCTGCGTCATCGTCGTCGGGAAGAAAACGAAAAAGAAAAAGCTTATGGCTTTCCCGAGGAGGTTGGCGCAGAAAAAGCGGTCGGCAGTCCGGCGCGGAAGCGCCGCGACCCGGCGGTACAGGAAGAACCAGAAAATGAGGCACG
>CAMVJF010000210.1 GCA_947167725.1 uncultured Clostridia bacterium
ACGGGGAGTGCCGCCTATCCTACGCTGGCGAAAAACATGGGCTGGGAGTATGACGTGTCCAAGGTCACGATCCCGTATTTCATGGCTGCCGGTACCGGCAAGTCTGACGATTCCGGCAATGATCCGGAAACAAGCTACGGCGGCGTCTCTCCGCTTTCCGCGCTGATCGCAAACTATGACAGCATCGCGGATGAGGTACCAAAGGTCCGGGCACGAGCTGTCGGGGCCGAGCACGAGCAGATGCTGATGCGCTCGGACGGATACATGACCGCCTGGATGCTGTATCAGCTCACCGGCGATGAAGAAGCCGGATCGGTATTTCTTGGGGAAAACGCGGAGATCCTCCGCAACGCCAACTGGCAGGACGTGGAAAAGAATCATTGAAGTACAAGAGATTATAGCGCACAAAACCAGCTGTATATAGAACCAGCTTGGCGGTGAAAACAACATTACCTGTTGCTAGAATAGGTTTTAGAAGATGAGTACCGATTGCATTTAGCAATCATCTAACAAACTATTGCTTTGCATTTGCTCTCGTGCAGGTGCTGGTTGACACATGGTAACGTCCATTTTGTCCGTTCTGTCACACCCACTTGAAGATTATCTATATCTGCATTTTCAATACAAAGCAAAAATGAACAGACGCCCTCAAAATCTGTTCATTGTATCAAGTTTATGCAGATGTGCCACGGCGTCGGAGCTCGCTCCGCAGGACTTGAAAAGCCAATCGCTCAGGCGGTTGGCTTTTTTCATCCGCGCGCCGCGGCTCTCGTTCCGTGCTTTGCCGGGACTCAACTTAAAATAGAATAATTTCAAATCTCTCGTTATTTACGAATCTCTCCTTTTGCGATATGATAGGGCCGCGATCGGGAATCGCGATCGGAAAGGAGAGCTCGACATGGACACTTTGAAAATCGGACGCTATATCCAGCATCTGCGCAAGACCGCGGGCATGACCCAGAAGGAGCTGGCGGAGAAGCTGAATCTTTCTTTTCAGGCCGTTTCAAAATGGGAAAACGGCGACTCGCTCCCGGACACGGCGATCCTGCTGCCGCTTTGCGACACGCTGAACACGACGGCGGACAAGCTGCTCAACGGCGGGAGCCTCGTGACAGGCGAGCGCCGGCTGATGAAGCTCGAGGACGTGGAGACGGGCTTTTCGTATATCGAGTGCATCGGCAGGCTCTTCGGCGAGGACTGCAGCTTTTTTACGGGCATGGTCGAAGGCATCAACGAAAAAATGAACATCGACCTGCTGGCCTATCTGAAGGATCCCGCGACGCGCGAGGTGCTGTACGCCGAAGTGCTGATCCAGGGGATCCTGAACGGCCGGACCGTCGATCCGGACGAAATCGAAGCGGGCTTCCGCAGCAAGCACATGATCGGGACGATCCGGCGCTATCTCGCGAAGGCGGACGGCGGCGAGGCGGCACAGGAATAAAGGAAAAACTTTGCGCGTTTCTCCCGCATGAGAAGTTGAAAACATCGATTTAGCGTGCTACAATAGAGATATCCTAAACCATGGGAGGTCGTACGCATGAAAAAGTATCTTGCCGAATGTATCGGAACCTGCACGCTGGTCGTCCTCGGCTGCGGCACCGCGATGCTGGTCGGCTGCGACGCGGCCGCCGGCGGCGGCTACATCCTCACCGCGCTGGCCTTCGGCCTGGCGATCGTCGCCTCGGCCTACTGCGTGGGCAACATCTCCGGCTGCCACATCAACCCGGCCGTCTCGTTGGGCGTGCTGCTGGCAGGGCGCATGGAAAAGAAGGACTTTCTCGGTTATGTGATCGCCCAGTGCATCGGCGCCTTTGTCGGCGCGGGTCTTCTCGCCCTGATCTTCAAGCTCGGCGGCGTGAAGGACATGACCGGAGGCTTCGGCAGCAACGGTCTCGCCGGTGTGAGCGGGAACGCCTTTGCCGGTCTGCTCGTCGAGATCGTCCTGACCTACATCTTCCTGCTCTGCATCCTCGGCGTGACCTCTCCGAAGGCCAAGCACGGCTCCTTCGGCGGTCTCGTCATCGGTCTGACCCTGACCGGCGTCCACATTCTGGGCATCGGCCTCACGGGCACCTCGGTCAACCCCGCGCGCAGCCTCGGCCCGGCGCTGATCGCCGCCTTGACCGGCAACGGCGCGCCGCTCGCATGTCTCTGGGTCTTCATTGTCGGCCCGTTCCTCGGCGCCGCCCTTGCGGCCGTGACTTACAGGGCGCTCGAGAAATAACGCGCACATCTCCAAGCAGAACGGAGACCCCGCACGGGGTCTCCGTTCTGCCTTTCACGTTAAATCGCTGAATCTTTTTCTCCCGCGCTCTTGACAAGGGGCGCGTCGGCGTGCTATCATGCACCCAAACCGTTGAGGAAGAGTGAGTAGGTCGCTCCTCCATCCCCCCAGAGAGCCGCGGACGGTGTGATCGCGGCGGGATGTGACCGGCCGAATGGACTTCTGAGGGCGAGCAGAAACGGCCGCCGGCCGGAGTATGGGAGACGGAGCGAGATCTCTCCGTTAACAAAGGATCCGCGTATGACGGTACGCGAAAGAGGACGCGCGGCGCGCGTCAAGCCGGGTGGCACCGCAGGAAAGATCCTGTCCCAGCATGTGTGTTGGGACGGGTTTTTTGTTTTTTTATCTGGCACAGGAGGGCGCACCATGAAGAAGATCCCCGGAAAGCGATGGCGGCGGGAAATGCCGAACGCAAGGGAAGAAGTCAAACCGTCTGCCGAATATCGAAAGGAGAAAACGCCATGAGTATGAAATCCACCGAGATCCCCTACAAGATCTATCTTTCTGAGGAAGAGATCCCGCAGGCATGGTACAACATGCGCGCGGACATGAAGGTCAAGCCCGCCCCCCTGCTCAATCCCGGCACCGGCGCGCCGATGACCGCCGAGGAGCTCGGCGCCGTCTTCTGCGACGAGCTGGTCGCGCAGGAGCTCGACAACGACACCGCCTATATCCCCATCCCCAAGGAGATCCGCGATTTTTACAAGATGTACCGGCCCGCGCCGCTGGTCCGCGCCTACTGTCTGGAAAAGGTGCTCGACACGCCTGCGCACATCTACTATAAATTTGAGGGAAACAACACCTCCGGCAGCCACAAGCTCAACTCCGCCATCGCCCAGGCATATTACGCCAAGAAGCAGGGCCTCCGTGGCGTGACGACCGAGACCGGCGCCGGCCAGTGGGGCACGGCCCTGTCGATGGCCTGCGCCTACCTGGGGCTGGACTGCAAGGTGTTCATGGTCAAGGTCAGCTACGAGCAGAAGCCCTTCCGCCGCGAGGTCATGCGCACCTACGGCGCGGAGGTGACTCCCTCCCCGTCCATGACCACCGCCGTGGGCCGGAAGATCCTCGAGCAATTCCCCGGCACGACCGGCTCGCTCGGCTGCGCGATCTCCGAGGCCGTGGAGGTGGCGACCTCCCAGCCCGGCTACCGCTACGTGCTCGGCAGCGTGCTCAACCAGGTGCTGCTGCACCAGAGCGT
>CAMVJF010000211.1 GCA_947167725.1 uncultured Clostridia bacterium
CCTCGAGAGGATCGAGGAGGCAAAGAGAAGGGATCACAGAAAGATCGGCAAGGAGCTCGAGCTCTTCGCGTTCAGGGACGAGGCTCCCGGCTTCCCGTTCTACCTGCCCAAGGGCATGGTGCTCAGGAACGGGCTCATCGACTACTGGAGGCAGATCCACAAGAAGTGGGACTACGTCGAGATCATGACCCCGCAGATCATGAAGCGCACGCTCTGGGAGACCTCCGGCCACTGGGATCACTACAAGGACAACATGTACACCACCGTCATCGACGGCGAGGATTTCGCGATCAAGCCCATGAACTGCCCCGGCAGCATCCTGGTCTACGATCTCGAGCCGCACTCCTACCGCGACCTGCCCCTGCGCTACGGCGAGCTGGGCCTCGTGCACCGGCACGAGCTCTCCGGCGCGCTGCACGGCATGTTCCGCGTCCGCTGCTTCACGCAGGACGACGCGCACATCCTCCTCGCGCCCGAGCAGATCAAGGACGAGGTCATCCGCATCGCGCGTCTCTTCGACGAGGTCTACTCCCTCTTCGGCCTGCCCTACACGATCGAGCTGTCCACCATGCCGGAGGACCACATCGGCTCGGTCGAGGACTGGGACGTCGCCACGGCCGCGCTGGCCGACGCGATCACCAGCATCGGCAAGGAGTACCACATCAATCCCGGCGACGGCGCCTTCTACGGCCCGAAGCTCGACTTCCACATCCAGGACAGCCTCGGCCGCACCTGGCAGTGCGGCACGATCCAGCTTGACTACCAGCTGCCCGGCCGCTTCAATCTCGAGTACGTCGGCGCCGACGGCGAGAAGCACGTGCCCGTCATGATCCACCGTGTCGTCTTCGGCTCGATCGAGCGCTTCATCGGCATCATCACCGAGCACTTCGCCGGCGCTTTCCCGGTGTGGCTCAGCCCCGTGCAGGCCATTGTGCTGCCCATCACGGACCGCGCCGCCGACTATGCCAAGGCCGTCGCCGCAAAGCTCGACGAGCAGGGCGTCCGCGTCAAGACGGACCTGCGCAACGAGAAGATCGGCTACAAGATCCGCGAGGCGCAGATGAAGAAGATGCCCTATATGCTCGTCGTCGGCGACAAAGAGGCCGAGAACGGCACGGTCGCCGTCCGCACCCGCTCCGGCCAGGACCTCGGCGCGATGCCGCTCGACGAGTTCCTCGCGAAGATCAACGAAGAGATCCGGTCCAAGGCGAGATAAAAAGCATCCGCGCCGCGGCGGCGGAGATAGGGAAGATCAACGAATAAAAAACCGTTTCCCCTCACAAGCTAAAGCAAAAGCCTGTGAGGGGGATTTTCATGTCAGTCAAACGAAGAAAGCTGATCCTTGCGCTGGCCGTGCTCTTCGCGGCGAACATGCTCGTCATCACGCTGATCGGGCAGGTGCACGCCGATCTCTACAAGCGCGGCGCCTCCGGCGCGACGGTGACGGAGATCCAGAAACGCCTGAAGGCCTGGGGCTATTACAGCGGCGCGGTCGACGGCATCTACGGCAGCCGCACCGAGGCGGCCGTGCGCTATTTCCAGCGCCGGAACGGCCTCTCCGTCGACGGCCAGGTGGGAGAGCAGACGCTTGCCGCACTTGGGATCCCGTCAAGCGGTGGGGGCGGAGGCAGGGGCGGGAGCTACAGCGGCGACGCGCAGCTGCTCGCCCGCATCATCTCCGCCGAGGCGCGAGGCGAGCCCTATTCCGGGCAGGTCGCGGTCGGCGCGGTGGTACTCAACCGCGTGCGGCACCCCTCCTTCCCGGACACGATCTCGGGCGTGATCTATCAGACCGACGCCTTCACCGCCGTCTCCGACGGCCAGTTTGATCAGCCCATCGCCGAGAGCGCCTACCGCGCCGCACAGGACGCGCTGAACGGCAGCGACCCGAGCGGAGGAGCGCTGTACTATTTCAACCCTGCCACGGCCACCAGCGCCTGGATCTGGTCGCGCCCGCTGATCGTCACGATCGGCAATCACCGCTTCTGCGCGTAGCGGAGAACGGAGCCCGGCGATCGTCTCATAATTCACAAATCCATGTTGAAAAGAACAATAATATAAGGTATAATCTCTCCAAAGAATTCTTTGGAGGCTGACATGTCATACTGCAAGAAATGCGGCGCCTATATTCCCGACGGGCAGGATGTTTGCCTTGCCTGCGGCTTCAGCGAGGCGAGCGAGAAAAAGACACAGAGCGGCGGCAGCGCCGTGGACTATGAGACTTTCCGCGCCGAGGAGGCGGAGCGCGCCCGCGCCGAGCAGCGCCGACGTCAGCAGCAGGAGATGAACCGCAAATGGGCCGAGGCCGAACAGCGCCGACGTCAGCAGCAGGAGGATTTCCGCCGCAGCCAGGAGGAGGCCGCCCGCCGCAGCGCCGAGTGGGAGCAGACGAGGACCGTGAACGAGGACGGGTTCTACCATCTGCACCGCGCCGTACCCGGGAACAGAACGGGTACGACGAGCGACAGCCGGCTGTTCTCCTATCTCTCCTATATCAGCTTTCTGTGCTTCCTGCCCTCGCTGCTGGGGATTCAGGATCCTTTCACCCGCTTCCACGCCAAACAGGGACGCAAGCTCTTCTGGACCTCGCTGCTCGTCAGCTGGATCCCGGGGCTCAACGCGATCGCGTGGCTGCTGCAGGTCGTGCTCGCCGTCATCGGGATCCGCAACGTCTCGAACGGCGTCATGGCGGAGCTGCCGATCGTCGGCCGGCTCGGAGAAAACTGAAACAGCTATTTTTATTTTCATTTCGGCTCGGGGCGTACGATCGCCCCGAGCCGCTTTTCTTTCTCCCAGGCTTTTGTAACCTTTGACGAAGACTTATATGCATTTTGTGCCGGAATCACAGGGAAAACCACTATATTTTGCGAGCATGTTTTTTTCTCAAAAAAGCATCAAAAAAGCGTTGACAAGTTCCAAATCAGGTGCTATATTACGATTTACACGGGTCCGGGCGCCTGTTGCGCATTTTTGTCGGCATGATATGATAAAAAATGCTTGACATGGCACCTCCTCTGTGGTATATTAACAAAGCTGCCCCCTTGAAGGGGAGCGCGGCGGATGCACCTTGAAAATTGAACAATGTAAGAACAGCTTATGCAAAAATAAGCACCAAGAAAAGGGTTTTTGAACAGGGCAGAAATGCTCTGAGACAATTTCTTTTGAGAGCTGGAAAGCAGATCAAGAGATCAGATTTTAAGGCTTCCGGAAGGAAGCGTTAAGATACGATTAATTGAGAGTTTGATCCTGGCTCAGGATGAACGCTGGCGGCGTGCCTAACACATGCAAGTCGAACGGAGTTACGAGAGCTTGCTTTTGTAACTTAGTGGCGGACGGGTGAGTAATGTATGAGCAACCTGCCTTTCAGAGGGGGACAACAGTTGGAAACGACTGCTAATACCGCATAATGTATTTGGGTGGCATCACCTGGATACCAAAGGAGCAATCCGCTGAAAGATGGGCTCATATCTGATTAGTTAGTTGG
>CAMVJF010000212.1 GCA_947167725.1 uncultured Clostridia bacterium
TCTCGGCCCCGCCGCTTGTGCCGACGCTCGTGATCGAGAGCTTTCTGCGCAGCCGCGCCGGGCTGCTGCTCCGCGCGCTCGACAGGGTCGGGGCCGCGCCCGCGCGAAGCTTCGCGGACGGGTCGACGCTGTACTATCTCGGACGGCCCCGACGGCTGAAGCTCACGAAGGGCGACCGCAGCGCCGTCTCGGTCACGGACGAGACGCTGGAGCTCACGCTGCGCGAGCCCGGCGACGGGGAGAGCGTGCGCCGCGCGCTGCTGCGCTGGTACCGCGCGGAGAGCGAACGTCTCTGCCGCATGTACTGCGAACGGCTGCTCCCGTCCTTCGCCCCCTGCGGCGTCGGGATGCCGGAGATCCGGATGCGTTCGATGCGTTCGCTCTGGGGCAACTGCCGCCCGACGCGCGGCGTCGTGACCTTCAACAGCATGCTCGCCGCGGCGGACGAGGACTGCATCGCCTACGTCGTGGCCCATGAGCTGACGCATTTTCTCCACGCCGACCACTCGCGCGCCTTCCGCGACGCGCTTGCGCGCGTGATCCCCGACTGGAAGGCGCGGCGCAAGCGGCTGAATACCTACACGCCGCAGCTTTTTTCTTGACGCGGCGGCGCGCGGCTTCTATAATGAACGCATTCCCCCGGCGCCTCAATGAAATGACAGAGAAAGAGAGACATCTGCTATGGCGATCGTGGTCGTGGGTACCGTATTCGTAGACATCAAGGGCTTTCCCGAGGAGCTGTATATCCCCGGCGGGCGCAACAGCGGCAGCGTGCAGATCGTGCACGGCGGCGTGGGGCGCAACGTGGCGGAGGATATCGCGAACGTGGAGCTGCGTCCCGTGTTCGTCAGCATGGTGGACGACACGGCCGAGGGCGCGGACGTCCTGCACAAGCTGCAGAAACACCGCGTGAACACCGACTACGTCGTCACGACGAGCGACGGCATGGGCATCTGGCTCGCCGTTTTCGACGAGAGCGGCGACGTCGTGGCCTCGATCTCCAAGCGCCCGAGCATGGACGCGTTGATCGCGATGCTCGACGAGAAGGGCGACGAGATCTTCTCCGCGGCCGACAGCGTCGTCGTCGAGATCGACCTCGACAAGGAGGTCGTCAAGCGCGTGCTGCGCTTCGCGAAAAAATACAACAAGCAGGTCTACGCCGTCGTGGCGAACATGTCGATCGCTTCCCAGCGGCGCGATTTCCTGCAGGATATCGACTGCTTCGTGTGCAACGTGCAGGAGGCAGGCATCCTCTTCGTGAGTGATCTTTCCGCGCTTTCTCCCGAGGAGCTGTGCGAGGTCGTGGCCCAGCACCTCGCCAACGCCGACTTCCGCTCGATCGTCGTGACGATGGGCAGCCGCGGCGCCGTTTACGCCGTGAAGGACGGCGAGCGGGGCGTCTATCCCGCCAGCACCGTCACCGTGCGGGACACCACCGGCGCGGGCGACGCGTTCTGCGCCGGGGTCGCGATCGGCCTCACCTACGGCAAGAGCATGCGCGACTCTCTCGAGATCGCGACGCGGCTCGCCGCCTCCGTTATCACGGTTTCCGAGAACGTCTGCCCGCGCTTCCGCCCGCAGGAGCTCGGCATCGACGTCGAGGTCGCGGACTGAACGCCATATGAAAAGGCACGGCCGGGAGAATCCTCCCGGCCGTGCTTCTCTGTTTTTCGTTTTCCGGATGACGAAGCCCTCGTTCAGCCCCAGAGTGCGGTGAGCATGGGGATGATCTGCTTCTTGCGGCTCATCACGCCGGGGAGGAACATCGCCTTGTCCCTCGGCTCGACGCCGAAGGCCTGCTGCATCTCGTCGTCGCTGCCGACATAGAGTAGATGAGAGCCCTCCTGCAGCACGTCCGTGATCATCAGGATCACGAAGTCGAACTCCTTGTCCTTCTGCAGCTTCTTCATATAGGCCATGAATTCCTCGCGCCGCGCGAGCAGCCCGGAGGCGTCGGCGCAGGTGATCTGGCTCACGCCGATATTGTGCTCGGCGATATGGAAGACCTTGTAATCGCTGCGGAAGAGCTCCTCGATGGGCTTTTCCTCCGCGCCCTGCACGGAGAAGAGCTCGCGTCCGATCTCCTCGAGCGAGACGTGGGCGATGCGCGCCAGGCGCTCCGCCATCGCGATATCCTTCCTGGTGCAGGTCGGGGACTTGAACATGACCGTGTCCGAGAGGATCGCGGCGGCCATCAGCCCCGCCATCTTGGGCGAGGGCATGACGCCGAGCTCCTGGTACATGGCGGTGATGATGGTGTTCGTGCTGCCCACCGGCTCGTTGCGCACGGAGATCGGCTGGACCGTCTGGATATCCGCAAGACGGTGGTGATCGATGATCTCCATGATCTCCACCTGCTCGAGCCCGGGAACGGACTGGGCCGATTCGTTGTGGTCCACGAGCACGACGCGCTTTCTGCGCGGGCGTAGCAGGTGGAAGCGCGAGAGCATGCCGACGACCCGGTCGTTCTCATCGAGCACCGGATAGCTGCGGTAGCGGCTCTTGAGCAGGACCTCGCGCACGTCGTCGAGATAGTCGCCGAGGTGGAAGCTCACAATGTTCTCCCGCTGGCAGACGCGCTCGACCGGCATGGCCAGATAGATGAGCCGCGCCACGGTGCGCGCGTCGAGGGGCGTGGAGACGATGCAGGTGTTCGCCGTGCTGCGCGCCCATTCGGGGCGGATCTCGCTCTGGCAGATGATGAGGCAGTTGATCTGCTTTTCGAGCGCCTCGGCGACGATGTCCGGCTGGTCGCCGCAGATGAGGATGCGGTCGCGGCCGTCGCCCACCGGCTCGTCGATCGCCTGGGGCACCGCGATGCGCAGCTCGCCCGAGACGTGCTCGACGACGAAGCTGTTCTCGTTGACGAGCTGTCCCTCGAGCACGCTCAGGAGGTTGAACACCGGGAGCTTGTCGATATGGCTCTCGCTGATCGTACGCATGCTGTAGCCCGCGATATCGCCGGCGGAGAGCAAACCGAAGAGGCCGCCCCGCTCGTCGACGATCGGCAGGGTGGAGGCCTCCTCGTCGCGCATCGTGTGCCAGGCGAGATCCATCGTGACCGTGCTCTCGAGCGCGGGCGGCCGGTCATAGTCGAGGTCGCAGACCTGGGTGCGCATGTTCTTGATATGCAGCGGCGGCTCGAAGCCGAAGCGCTCGAGCATGCGCGCCGTCTCGTCGTTGATCGAGCCGATGCGCGCGGCCTTGTACTCGCGGTCGCCGAGCGCGTTGCGCAGCGCGGCGTAGGAGATCGCCGCGACGATCGAATCGGTGTCGGGGTTGCGGTGGCCGGTGACGAAGATCTCGCTCATGTCTGCGTCCTCCCCTAAGGTATTTCTGCTTCGATTATATGGGAGAAAGCGGCGGTTTTCAAGCGTGAATTGCCGCATTTTCCCTCCGGGGGGATTTGGCTCTTTTCATCGTCGACCTTTTGTGATAAAATGATATAACTTTCGTGTTCCGGGAGGAT
>CAMVJF010000213.1 GCA_947167725.1 uncultured Clostridia bacterium
GAAGATAAGACCGAGGCTGAGATCTTTCCCGCAGAGGAAGTGATCCCGGAGGAAACGACGGAGATCGACGACGCGGAGGCTCCCGCCGACGAGGCGATCCCCACGCCGGACGACTTTGTGCTTGACGGCTGGTACTGCGGCAAATGCGGCAGCTTCAACCGCGGACGCGTGTGCAAGGCCTGCGGCACCAAAAAGCCGGCCGACGCTCTGCAGTATGTCTGCGACAACTGCGGCTGGACCGCTCCCGATCCCCCGCTTCTGCCCCGACTGCGGCACGCCCTACGGCGACGCCGACAAGGACTGAAGCAAAGAGAGCATGATACGCCGGTACAGGGCCAGCGCCCTGTACCGGTTTTTTGTCCGGCGTGCATTGACTTTATCGCGCCCAAGAGCTACAATGATCTGGCAGTTCTTTCCCGCCCGGCGGGAAAAACCGCAACGGTCAATACCGCTAAGGAGAACATTATGAAAAAGAAGCTCTTTATCCTTGTTTTGATCCTCTGCGCGCTGCTTTGCCTCGGTGCCTGCGGCGCGCCGAAGCAGAGCGCCGAGCCTGCTCCGGCCGCCGTCTCCGACACGCCCGCGCCCGCAGCGCCCACGCTGCAGTCCGTCCTGCCCGGAAGCGATCTCACGCCTGCCGCGACTCCCGAGCCCGAGAAGGAGCCGGCTCCGGCCGATCCCCGCGTCGAAGCCGCCCTGTCCTGCGTCGACAAGGATGTTTCCGCGCTCTATGAGGCCATCGGCAAGCCCACGGATTCCAGCTACGGGCCCAGCTGCCTCAATCCCGGTGTCGGCGAGGACGGCGAGCTGTATTACGACGGTTTTTACGTCTCGACCTATCGTGAGGGACAGAAAGAGATCGTGCGGGATGTGATCGTCGATGCCGGTTAAAACGGAGAAAAGCAAAAAGAGCGCTCCCTCCCGCCGCGCGAAACACGCGGAGTCGGGAAGGTACGTCCTGACGCGCGTTCTGCTCGCGCTGCTCACCCTCGCGGTGATCGCGCTCGGCCTCCTGCTGTTCCTTGCGAAAGAAGGACTGCTCTTTCCGCCGAAGGAAACGCCGGATGCCGGGGCGGAAATGACAGAGAGCGAAAAATGCCGGGCTGTGTTTTACGTCCCCGAGGGAGAGCCGATCGTCGTCTCCGCCGGGAAGGGCGATCTGCTCGTGCCGCCCGACGGGCCCGAGATCGAGCACTACCGCTTCCTCGGCTGGGCGGATGAAAAGGGCCGCCGTCTTGAGGATGCGGAGCTTCGGCTGTATGCCGACGCCTCCTTCAGCGCGCAGTACGCTGTCGCCTTCCGC
Source organism: uncultured Clostridia bacterium (assembly GCA_947167725.1). Classification (GTDB taxonomy): domain Bacteria; phylum Bacillota; class Clostridia; order Oscillospirales; family Oscillospiraceae; genus Limivicinus. The sequence goes on from CAMVJF010000213.1 coordinate 1,304, forward strand.
AGCGAAAGCGGTGAAACGAGGCATGAGGCCTATCTTCCGCTTGACGCGGACGGCTGCTTCCGCCCGTTTTCTCCGCTGACGCGCCGCGAGGCCGCGGAGATCCTTTTCTCCCTCCTCGACACCGACGCGGTCGGCTCCGGCAGCTTTGCCGACGTCAAGGCGGAGGACAGCTGCTTTCTCGCCGCCGCCACTCTCAAGGACCTCGGTGTGATCGGCGGCAGCCGCTTTCACCCGGACGAGGGCGTTTCCCACGCCGAGTTTTATGAGATGCTCGCCGCCTTCTATCCTCCGTGCGGCATGCCCTATGCCTTTGACAACATTTCTGAGAGCGATTCCTACTATTCCCGGTTCTGTCTCGCAAGACACGAAGGCTGGCTCGACGATCCGGCTGTGGAGCCGGACAGCGATCTGACCCGCGCTGAGGCGGCGCACGTCTTCAACCTCCTTCGGGGACGCGGCTCGGTCGCGGAGACGAATACGGCCAAGGTCGGTACGATCCTCGACGTTTCCTTCCGCGATCCGTATTTCTGGGATATCGCCGAGGCTTCTATCGCGCATGATTGCGAGAACGGCGGGGAAAACGAGCGATGGGCGCAGAGCGAGGCGCTGCCTTTGCGCGAGGAGGGTTTCTTCTTCATCGGGACCGAGTTGCACTGTATTGATTCCGAGGGAAGTCCTCTCGTCAATGAGACCAGCGGGAACTTCCGCTTTGGTCCGGACGGCGCCTATACGACCGGCCTGCCCGAGCTCGACGAGCTCGTGCAGGCCAAGTTCAAGGAGCTCAAGCTGGACCCGCAGAAGATGACGACGGATCTCATGCTTCGCAAGTGCTACGACAATGTTACCTATCACTCTCGCTACCTCAAGGGCGATACCTATGAGGTCGGCGCGACCGGCTGGGAGCTCGACGCGGCCTACCGGATGCTCGCCGAGGGCAAGGGCAACTGCTATTGCTTCGCCGGGTCCTTCGCCGTCCTGGCCCGTTCTCTGGGCTACGACGCGATCTGTTACAGCGGCACGGTCGGTCCGCGCAAGTCACCCCACGGCTGGGTCGAGATCAGCTTTGACGACGTTCCCTATGTGTTCGACACCAATCTCGAATATGAGGAGCACATGTACAAGCACAAGACTACCTGCATGTATAAGCTGCCGCCCGCGCGCGCCAAGGGCTGGCACTACGTCAAGGAAGCCGAGCAGGCCTGAACAGAGCCTGCGGCACGGGACACGTCTCCCCTGCCGCAGGCTCTTCGTTTTGCTTTTGCTTCTTGACGCTGTAGGGCGATCAGAGTACAATAAAGGCGCAAAATCACATCACACACTACTGGAGGTCGTAACATGCCCACTTTTGACGAATTCTATTTCATGTCCAGCACCGGCGTGAACCGCATCCACGTCAAGACCTGCGCGCCCGACGGCGAGGTCCGCGGCGTCGTGCAGATCGCCCACGGCATCGCCGAATACGCCGAGCGCTATGCCTCCTTTATGGCTTTTCTGGCTGACAACGGCTTCTTCGTGGCCGCCGACGACCATCTCGGCCACGGCCAGACCATTGAGCGTGAAGAGGACAAGGGCTTTTTTGCCGACAGCGAAGGCTGGTGGCGCGTCGTCGACGATCTCAAGACCATCCATGACACGCTCAAGGAAAAGTTCCCGGATATTCCTTACATCTTCTTCGGCCACAGCATGGGCAGCTTCCTCGCCAGAACCTATCTGATCCGCTACCCGGACGACTGCGACGCGGCCATCATCAGCGGCACAGGCCAGCAGAGCCCCCTGCTCGTTGCCTCCGGCAGCATGATCGCGAACATGCTCGTGAAAAAGAACGGACCGCGCGGCGACGGAAAAATGCTCAACGACATCGCCTTCGGCTCGTACAACAAAAAGATCCCCCATCATTACACGGAGTTCGACTGGCTCTCGCGCGACGAGGCGAACGTCCAAAAATATGTTGACGATCCGCTCTGCGGCTTTGTGGCGAAGTGCAGTCTCTATCGCGATATGATGGAGGGGATCAAGTTCATCTCCGACAAGAAGAACGCCGAGAAGATGAACAAGTCGACGCCCGTCTATTTCATGTCCGGCTCCGATGACCCGGTCGGCGATTACGGCAAGGGCGTGGAAAAGGCCTATAAGATGTTCTGCGACGTGGGGATGAAGGATG
>CAMVJF010000214.1 GCA_947167725.1 uncultured Clostridia bacterium
CTATTTTCGGAGCTTACAGCACTTCGACGCTCGTCACGCCCTTCACCGCGGAGATCTGTTCGACGAGCGCCGCGCCGCCGCCCTTGCGGCTCTGGAGCGTCAGCATCGCGCAGTAGTGCTGCCCGGCCTCATCCTCCACGCGGGAGATCTCCAGATTCGAGAGCTTGACGTTCCCGGCCTTGACCAGGCGGATGATCTCTTCGATCGCCGTCGCCTGTGCGTATTCCACGTACAGGCTCACATCTCTCTGCGCCTTGGCAAAGCGGTATTCGAGTTTGCTGAGCAGCAGCTCGGAGAGCAGCACCATGGCCGTCGCGAAGAGCGCCAGCTCATAGTAACCCGCGCCGATGACGAGGCCGATGATCGCCGCGACCCACAGTCCCGCGGCAGTGGTCAGACCCTTGATATGCTGACGTCTGGTGACGATGATCGTGCCCGCGCCGATGAAGCCGATGCCCGCGATGACCTGCGCGCCGAAGCGGGAAATATCGGTGTAGAGGTGCAGCGTCAGCAGCAGATAGAGGTTTGTCATGTTGGTGATCGCCGCGCCGATACAGATCAGGATATGTGTGCGGAAGCCCGCCGGGCGGCGCTTGTACTCACGCTCGAGCCCGATCAGTCCGCCGCAGATCAGCGCCAGGACAAGACGGAAGCTGACACCGAGAAAGTCCATGCCCCGTGCGAAATCAAAGATCGAAAGCATTCCCTCCACCTCCTTCAGATCTCGTCGACGGCGCTTACACCGTCGATCGTTGAAAGGCGGGCAAGCAGCTCGGTATGCGTACGGGCCTTCGGCAGGAAAAGCGTCAGCACGGCGTTGACCTGGGCCGCCCGGCCGGGATTTTTCGCCGTTTCGATATCGACGTCGAAGAGCCGCACCTCGTCCGCCTTCAGACGGTTGACGACGCCGCCGAGTTTCTCGATGCCGTCGAGCTCGACGTAGACGTTGCAGTAGCGCGAATGCTCGTTGACGGCGTCCTCGAGCCGCGGGAGCAGCGAGAGACTGAAGAGGATCAGGATAAAGCCGACGAGCATACATTCGTAAAAGCCCGCGCCGATGGCGAGCCCCATGCAGGCCGAGGCCCAGAGCCCGGCGGCGGTGGTCAGACCCTTGACCTCCTGCCGTGCGGTGACAAGGATCGTGCCTGCGCCGAGAAAGCCGATGCCGCTGACGACCCGCGCGCCGAAGCGCGCCATGTCCGTCCTCCGGCCGACCTCGGCGACGATGTCCGCCCAGATGCCCTGCTCCATCAGATCGTAGTACTGGCTCATCATCACGGTCAGCGAGGCACCGATCGCAACGAGCATATAGGTGCGAAAGCCCGCGGGATGACTCTTGCGCTCGCGCTCATAGCCGATCAGTCCGCCCATCAGCATTGCCAGCACGACGCGCAGCGTCATCGAGGCGATATTCAGTTGCCGCAGATAGCCGAGCAGATTGTCCATACACACACCTGCCGATCGTTTTTTATTCTGTATAACGCAGTATAACGGAAAAGCGCGGAGCGTTCAAGCGCCCGTGCGGCTGATGAACGAGCCCGCGAGCAGCAGCGCGAGCGCGAGCGCGCAGAGCGCGGCGCGCCAGAAGAGTTCGTTTTCGCCCTGCCGCTCCTCGTCGGCGTCGTCGGAGAAGAGCAGCGTGAGCATGGCAAAGAAGAGAGGGGTCGAGAAGGGCTGCGCGATGTTGACCGTGGCCTGCACGGCATAGGAGGCGCAGGCGAGCCCCAGCGCCGTGCGGCAGCGCGTGGGCCGCTTCAGCGCGCGCCGGAGCGCCGCCGCAAGCAGAGTGAGATACGCGCCCAGCCCCAGCAGCCCGCCGGTCAGCAGATAGTGCAGATACTCGTTGTGCGCGGTGTCGGTCACGGCGTCGGGGAAGACGCGGTGCGTGCGATCCCATGCGGCAAGCGAGCCTGCGCCGCTGCCGATCAGCTTCTTCAAGAGCGGCGCTTCGCGGAACATCTGCCGGAAGCTGATCCACACCGCGCCGCGGTCGGTGCCCCAGGAGGGCGAGAACACGACGACGGAGGACAGACGACCGCCGAGCCGCTCACGCAGCGCCGTGTTGGCCAGCACGAGGAAGGCGGTGAGCGCGGCGAGCAGGACGAAGAAAACGATCATGTAAACCTTTCTTGCCTTGAACACCGCCGCATCGGAGGCGCGCCGCAGCCGCCAGCGGAGCAGGACGGAGACGAGAACGACCGCGAGGGCGGCGGGAGGAGAGAAGACGAGCCGCGTCAGTTCGCTCGGCCGATAGAGGGCAAAATGCGCCATCGCTGCCGTGAAGAGCGCGGCGGCGAGCGCCGCGCCCGCCCAGAGCAGCGGCACGCGCCGCAGCATGCGCTCGCTGCGGGCGAAGAGCGGCAGCAGCGCAAAGAAGGCCAGGACCCCGAGTACGAAGCTCTCGGCGCGCGCGGCAAGCCCGCACAGCAGCGCGAGCAGCGCGCACAGGGCGTAAGGCGCCGCCTCGCGCGGCTTCTCCGCGCTGAGCGCGAGACAGGACGCGAGCGGCAGGAAGAGGACGCACAGCGCGCTGATGAAGGAGATATTGCCGAGCGTGGAGAAGAAACGCGGCAGCTCGATCTCGGGCGAGAGCGCGCGAAGGCCGAGCAGATCGTGACCGAAGAGCTCCGCAACGGCGAGCAGCGCGGCGACGGAGAAGCCGAGCAGCCATCCCCAGCGCACGAGCGGCGTGAACGCGCTCCTGCGCCGCAGGAGCACAAAGACGAGCAGATAGCACACGAAGCTCAGCACGCCCTGACAGCGGTTGTCCGGCGCCGTAAGCGCGTTGGAGCTGCTGCGGAAGAGCAGCGTCGAGACGATCTGCGTCAGCGCGAACACGGCGAACAGAAGATCATAGCGGTCAAAATGCGGCATGCTCTCGGACCGGCGCAGCAGAAGCGCCGCCCAGCCGATCAGGAGCAGGCCGGAGAGGACCCAGTACACCGTCGCCTTGGTGATCGTGATGTCGAAATAGGCGTGATGCACGCACAGCGGCAGCGCCACGCCCAGCACGGCGAGAAAAGCCGTGCACAGCGCGCCGCCGTATTCTCTTTGCTTTTTCAACCGCTTTTTCATGGCCGTCCTCTCTGGAATTGCCCTTGCATCCGGGACCAGTATACTCCCTTTTTCGCCGGATTACCACTATGGAATGGCAAAACCGGAGAGCGGGAGGCTCTCCGGTCGAAACTTGCCGTATGAAGATCAGCCGGCGACGATGTCGCGGGTATCGCGGGCGATGACGAGCTCCTCGTTCGTGGGGATGACGAAGACCTTGACCTTGGAATCGGGCGTGGAGATCATCACGTCCTCGCCGCGCTTGGAGTTGGCGGCCTCGTCGAGCTTGACGCCGAGATAACCGAAGTACTCGCAGATGCCCTTGCGGGTCTCCTTGCTGTTCTCACCGACGCCGGCGGTGAACACGATCGCGTCCACGCCGTTCATCGCGGCG
>CAMVJF010000215.1 GCA_947167725.1 uncultured Clostridia bacterium
CGCCGAGAAGCGGAAGAAGATGGAGTCCCCGGCGGGACTCTTCGGCGCGCTGGAGGTCGCGCAGCGGCAGTACGATCTATGCTGCGAGGCCGAGGCGTACCTGAAGGAGCACCCGCAGGCCGACGTGGTCAACCTCGGCTGCGGGCTGGACGACACCTTTTCCAAGGTGGACAACGGTCTCTGCCGGGGCTGGAACCTCGATTTTGCGGACGTGATCGCCGTGCGGAATGAGCTGCTGCCCGCCAGAGAGCGGGAGACGAATCTTGCCTGCGATCTCAACGACTTTTCGTGGATGGACGCCATCGACGCCGACCACGGCGCGGTGTTCTTCGCCGCGGGCGTGTTCTACTACTTCAAAACCGAGGATGTGAAGGCCCTCTTTTCCGCGATGGCGGAGCGCTTCCCCGGCGCGGTGCTGGCCTTCGATTCCTGCAACGAGCGCGGCGCGAAGCTGATGCGCAAGACCTGGCTCAAAGAGGCTGGGATCACGGACGTTAGCGCCTTCTTCTCTCTGGAGGATGAAAAAGAGCTGAACGCGTGGAGCGGGCGCTTTGCCTCCGTCACGGCGAAGAGCTACATGCGCGGCTATCGCGATATCTACCGGGGCGTGGGGTTGTTCCATAAGCTGATGATCCGCTTCTGCGACAGCTTGGTGAATATGAAGATCGTAAAGATCGTTTTCAAGGAGGCGTGAACATGACACGGCATGACGAGATCCGGCAGTCATACAAAGCTCTCGGCAACATGGGGAACATTTATGACGGGATCATCACCCGCTCCACGCTTCTCGGCAAGATCATGGACGGCCTGATCTGGGGACTGGATGGAGAGCTCTCGGCCAAGTGGATCGAGGACGCGCTCGCGCCGATCCCGGAGAACTTCTCCGGCAGCCTCCTCGAGGTGCCGGTGGGCACGGGCGTGCTGACCATGCCGCTCTACGCCTCGCTGCCGAAGAGTGAAATCACCTGCCTCGACTACTCCGCGGACATGATGGGAAACGCGAAGAAGCGCGCCGCGGCTATGGGTCTTTCCAACGTCACGTTCGCGCAGGGCGACGTGGGCGCGCTGCCCTTTGCGGACGAGAGCTTCGACCTCGTCCTCTCGCTCAACGGCTTTCACGCCTTTCCGGACAAGGCCGCGGCGTTCCGCGAGACATACCGTGTCCTCAAAAAGGGCGGCGTGTTCTGCGGCTGCTTCTATATCGCCGGGCAGTTCCCACGCACCGACTGGTTCGTCAAGCACATGTACGTCCCCAAGGGCTTTTTCACCCCGCCCTTTGAGACGATCGGCAGTTTGGGATCGCGCCTGCACGAGCTGTATGCCGAGGTTGAGGTACACTCTGTCCGCGCGGAGGGCATTTTCCGCTGCGTGAAGTGAGGAGAAGAGACGCATGAAAGCATACACGCCTGAAGCAATGGTTCGTGTCAGCCGGTATCAGGATTTCTTCCCTACGCTGCTGGAGGAGATCAAATCCGATATCTATGTCCGTATGCGCGAGCTGATCGAGGAAGAAAAAATCTACTGCGATAAGGGCAACTACAAGCATATGGCGCAGATACTGTCTTCCATTGCCATTTACGAAGTGCTGCAGCGACACGGAAGGAGCGAAGAGGACGCGTATAAGACAGTTTCGGAGGAAATGTGGAAGTTCCTCGACCCCTCCGGGATGCAGAAGCTGGCTCAAAAGCGCTTTTTCCTGCCGCTGATGAAGAAGATCGTACCTTTCGGCTTTAAACAGGGTTCCGGCTATGGCTGGCGCTACACCTGGCACGGGGACGATCCCCAAGATCGTTTTCATTTTGAGTGCAACGAGTGCATCTACCAGAAGATTCTCAGTCGGCGCGGCCTTCTGAAGCTCGGCGCTATGTGCTGCCATGCCGACATCATCCAATACGGCGGCCTGCCATACACAGATTTCATCCGCACCAAAACGCTCTGTCAAGGCGGCGATTTCTGCGATTTTCTGTTCGTCCGCCATAAAACCGATGCCGGGGACGGCTGGGAGCGCACAAAGAGCATATGAAGAAGGAGGAAACCATGGGACTTCTGAAACGCTTTTTCAATCAGACAAGGAAGCCGGAGGGCTTGCTGGGCGCGCTGATGCTGCGCGGCATGAACAGCGGGCACGGAGAACTCGCGGATTGGGGCTTTACGCATCTGCCGGCGATCCGCCCGGCGCAGATCGTCGATCTCGGCTGCGGCGCGGGACGCAACGCGGGAGAGCTTCTGAAAAACTATCCCGCCGCTCATGTGACGGCCATCGACTATTCCGCGCTCTCCGTGGAGAAGGCGGCGGCCTATAACAAAAAGAGCATAGACGCCGGCCGCTGTACGGTAAGGCAGGGCGACGTATCCGGGCTTCAGCTCCCGGAAGAGAGCTTCGATCTTGCCACGGCCTTTGAAACGGTTTACTTCTGGCCCGGGCTTGAAAAATGCTTTTCTCAGGTTGCGCGCATCCTGAAGCCGGGCGGCTTTTTCCTGATCTGCAACGAATCGGACGGCCTTGACGCCACGGGCAGAAAGTTCGAGAAGATCATCGACGGCATGAAATGTTACACCGCAGAGGAGCTTGGGACCGCGCTGCGGAAAGCCGGGTTCAGCGACGTGAGCGTCGATCATCACGGCAAGAAGCCGTGGCTCTGCGTACTCGCGAGGAAATAGAACGATGAGAAAAAAGACCTGGGACTTATACGCGCCGATCTACGAGCGGGCAATGCGGGCGGATCAGCGGATCTATACGTTCATGTATGAGCGGATCCCCGCCATCATCCGGGACAGGGACGTGCTGGAGATCGCCACCGGGCCGGGGCTGCTGGCCAAGTATGTGGCTCCCGCGGCCAGAACGATGCTGGCCACGGACTATTCCGACGGTATGATCGCCCAGGCGAAGAAGGGCGACTGCCCGGCGAATCTGCGCTTTGAGGTCGCGGACGCCACGAAGCTGCCCTATACGGACGATTCCTTCGACGCCGTGCTGATCGCAAACGCCCTGCACATCATCCCGGAGCCGGAAAAAGCGCTGCGGGAAATTGACCGCGTTTTGCGTCCAGGTGGCATTCTGATCGCGCCGAACTTCGTGGAGCACAAGGGCACGCTTTTGAGCTTGCTTTGGTCAGGCATCCTGGTGCTGGCCGGCGTCCGCTTCGAGCACCAGTGGACCGGCGCGGAGTATCTGGCGTGGCTGGAGGCTCACGGCTGGCGCGTGACTTTCTCCAAAGAGATGGCGGCGCGCATTACCCTGATGTACGCGGAATGTGAAAGGAAGGATTGACAATGCAATTCACAGAGTTCGGAAAACAGGACGGCAAAACGCTGCTGCTCCTGCCGGGCACGGCCTGCACCTGGCAGCTCAATTTCAAAAACGTCGCGGACGAGCTGGCGGAGAAATATCACCTCATCGCCGTCAATTACGACGGCTTCGAAGGCGACCCGAACGT
>CAMVJF010000216.1 GCA_947167725.1 uncultured Clostridia bacterium
GCGTGCTGTCAAAGCGGCTCTCGGATCTGACAGCGGGCTCGTCGATGGCCGAGAGGTCGATCTTGACGCTGTCCTCGGGCTGCAGACGGGAAACGGAGCGCTCGATGCTGCGGACGGCGTCCTCGATCGAGGGGGCCGGAGCGGCGGCAGCGGGAGCCGGGGCGGCGGCCGCGGCGGCCGCCTCGGCCGCGGCCTTCTCCTCGGGGATGAAGCCGTTGCCGATATCCTCAATGTTCTGGAGCTGCTTGCTGCAGACCTCGCGCATGGACTCGAGGAACTTCAGGGTGGAGGCTTTCGCGGCGGCGAGACGGTTCTCCTCCGCCTCGGCCTGCTCGGCGATGGAGCCGATCTTGGCGTTTACCTGGCGGTCGGCCTCGGCGAGCATCGCGCTGGCGCGCTGTCTGGCCTCGGATTCGATCTGGACCGCGAGCTTCTGCGCGCTCAAAACGGCCATGTTGAGCGCCTCCTCGTTGGCGCGGTACTCCTCGATCTTATCGACGAGGATCTTCATCTTGCTCTTGAGAACGGCGTTTTCCTTCTGGGCGGCGGTCACGTCGTCGGCAAGCTCCTCGAGGAAGTCGTCGACGGAGGCCATGTCGTATCCGCCGAACTTGGCCTTTTCAAACGTCTTCTCACGAATGTCCTGTGCGGTAATCATACCTTTATCCACCTTTCAGTCTTTTTGGGAGGCAGACGCGGGGCGGTGCCGCGGCGTCCGCCGGGAAATTCTGCATTTTATCTCTTATATAGTGTTTCGCCCTGTGTTAAAAATACTCGCCGGAGCTCTCGGCCTGCTCGCCCTGCGCGCCGAGGATGTCGACGTTCTGGGGTGTGACGAAATAGGTCTTGGCCGAGACCGGGGTGATCTTGCCCTGCAGGGCAAAGGCGATGCCCGACATGAAGTCGAGGAGCCTGCGCGCGTTTTCGGTGGGCAGTCCTTCGAGCGTCATGACCACGCTGCGGCCGTGGAGCATGTGGCCCACCAGCTCGCCGGCCTCATCGAAGGTCTTGGGGTTGAAGAGAATCACCTGGGTGTCGCTGCCGCCGAAATTGACGGTCCGCTCGCGGAGGGGGCGGGGCTTGGACTGCGTACGGCGGGCACCGAGGGCGCCGAACAGTCCGCCGCTCTCGCCGGCCGGTCTGGAAGCGCTCTTTTTCTCCGCGGGTTCGGGTGCGCCGCCCTCGTCGCCGAAGGCGCTCTCGAACTGCATCTGCGCGGCGCTTACCGCCGCGGCGGAGGAACGGTCCGTCTCGCTCGCTCCCTCGAAGAAATCATCGTCGTCGTCGTACGGCTGTGTGAGTTTTTTGAGCTCGTCCATGAAACCCATGGCTTGTCCTCCCGTGGCTGGCTGCTATTTTTCAGGGTAGTGCCGCTCGCCGAATATGGCGGTGCCGACGCGAACCATGTTCGCGCCGCATGCGATGGCGGTCTCAAAATCGCCGCTCATACCCATAGACATAAAATCCATAAAAACATTATCGTATTTTTTCGCGCAATTGTCAATAAAAAGCTGCCTCATTCTTTCAAAATATTGCAGATTCTCCTCGCCCCGGAGGCAGATCGGCGGGACGGTCATCAGCCCGCGCACGCGCACGCCCGGGTATTGCGCGGCGGCGGCGATCGCGGCGGGCAGCGCCTCCGGCGCAAAGCCGGATTTGGAGGGCTCTGCGGCGATGTTGATCTCCAGCAGCACGTCCTGCACAAGCCCCCTTTTCCCCGCCTCGCGGTCGATGCACGCCAGCAGTCCGATCGAGTCGACGCTTTGGATCAGAGAGACCGACCCGACAAGGTATTTGACTTTGTTTTTCTGCAGGTGCCCGATAAAGTGCAGCGCCGCGCCCTCGTAGGCGCCGAGCGCGCTTTTCTCCAGCAGCTCCTGCACGCGGTTCTCGCCGCAGGCGTCCACGCCCGCCGCGATCGCCTCGCGCACGCGCTGCGCGTCGTTCATTTTCGAGGCCGCGACGAGCGTGATCTCTCCCGCTTCCCGCCCCGCGCGCAGCGCGGCGGCCGCGATCTTTTCTCTCACTGCTGCAACATTTTCCGCGATCGTCATCATAATCTCTTCTCTCTTTCCCCGCCGCCTCCGGAGACGCTCTCGACAGAGCTGACGGAGGGGCGTCTCTCAAATGCTTTCCCCCGGTTTCCCGTTCGGGATACCGGACGCCGGATTCGGGACTCTAATTGCCGCCGTCCGCGCCGTCCAGCGGCAGGGGCCGCGGCGGCACCACCGTGGAGATCGCGTGCTTGTAGATGAGCTGCTGTCTGCCGTCGGAATCGAGCAGGACGGTGAAACCGTCGAAGCCGCGTATGATCCCGCGGAGCTGAAAGCCGTTCATCAGAAACATGGTCACGACACTTTTTTCCTTGCGCGCCTGGTTGAGGAAGCTGTCCTGGAGGTTTTGCGTTTTCTGCATATCAGCCGAACTCCTTTTTCTCGCGGAGCGGCCGCACGCCGCCACGCGTTTATCATGTATTTGCGCCGACGCAGAGGGGGCGCAGGTCTTTATGATAAACCGCGTGCGGTGAGGAATTCTGTCGAAAGACGGAGCGCCGCATCAAAATCCGGCGCGCCCTTCCAGCGGATGCACAAGGCGTCCGCCGTGCGGGAAAACCAGGTGAGCTGCCGCTTGGCATAGCGGCGGCTGGCCTGCTTGATGAGCGCGGCGGCCTCTTCCCGGCTGATCTCGCCGGAGAGGGCGCGCACGGCCTCCTTGTAGCCGATGGCCTGCATCGCCGTGCTTTCGGGCGAGAGTCCGGCCGAGAGCAGCCCTTCGACCTCGCCGAAGAGGCCGGAGACGATCATTTCATCGACGCGCGCGTCGATGCGTGCATAGAGCTCGGCGCGATCGGCGTAGCCGAGGTGGATGCGCGCGGCCTCATAGCGCGGCGGCTGCGCGGCCGTGCGCGCGTCATGCTCGCTGATCGTCTCGCCCGTCAGACGGTAGATCTCGATCGCGCGGACGATGCGCCGTTTGTCCGAGGGATGCAGCTTCGCGGCGCGCGAGGGGTCGAAGGAGGCCAGCTCGCGGAGCAGCGCCTCGCCGCCCTCCGCGTCATAGCGCGCGCCGAGCTGCCCGCGCAGGGTCTCGTCGCCCTCCTCGCGTCCGGCGAAGTCCCGCCCCGCGAGCAGCGAGTCGATATACAGCCCCGTCCCGCCGACGACGACGGGCACGACGCCGTGCGAGAGCAGCTCGTCGCAGCAGCGCGAGGCCTCCTCGACATAGCGCGAGACGGAGTAGTTCTCCTCCGGCGCGGCGACGTCGAGCATATGGTGCGGCACCTCGGCGCGCTCGGAAGCTGTGGCCTTGGCCGTGCCGATGTCCATGCCGCGGTAGACCTGCATGGAATCGGCCGAGACGATCTCGCCGCCGATGGCTTTGGCAAGGGAAATGGACAGATTTGTCTTT
>CAMVJF010000217.1 GCA_947167725.1 uncultured Clostridia bacterium
ACACCGACGACATGTTCCATATCGTGTTCAACCTGATGGAGAACGCGGTGAAATACAACGTCCCGGGCGGCTCGGTCCTGGTGAAGACCTCGCTCGGGGACGAAAAGGTCCTGCTCAGCGTGTCGGACACCGGCATCGGCATCCCGGAGGAGGACCGGCTGAACATCTTCGCCCGCTTTTACCGGGTGGACAAGGCCCGCTCCCGCGCCTCGGGCGGCAGCGGTCTGGGTCTGAGCATCGTCCTCGACGCCGTACTCGCGCACGGCGGCACCATCGCCGTCGGACAAAATAAACCGCAGGGCTCCGTTTTCATCGTGAGCTTCCCGCGGCCCACATCGGAGGAAACAGGAATATGAACAACATCAAACGCATTCAGGAGGCCCTTGCCGGCCGCGGTCTGGACGCCATCCTTCTGACCAACGAGAAGAACCAGCGCTACGCCTGCGGCTTCCCCTTCACCGACGGCGCAGTGCTCGTCGGGCGGGAGAGGGCCTTTCTTCTGACCGACTCGCGCTATATCGAGGCGGCGGAGGCGGCGGCGGGCGGCTGCTGCACGGTCCGCATGTTCGACCAGACGCACGGCCTTTACGAGCTGCTGCGCGGCGCGCTCGCGGAGTGCGGCGCCGGGAAGCTCGGCGCGGAGGAGGACAGCCTCAGCTTCGCGCGCTGGACGGCGACGGAGAAGCAGCTCGGCGTGAGCCTTCTGCCCTCGAGGGGGCTGATGGGCTCGCTGCGCGCCTCAAAGAGTGAAGAGGAGATCGCCAGCATGATCCGCGCCCAGCGCATCAGCGAGAAGGCGCTCGAGGAGGTCCTGCACATCATCCGTCCCGGCATGACCGAGAAGGAGATCATGGCGGAGCTCGTCTATCACATGCTCAAAAACGGCAGCGAGGGCAACTCCTTCGATCCCATCGTCGTCACGGGCGCGAAGACCTCCATGCCCCACGGCGTGCCGGGGGACAAGGTCGTGTGCGACGGCGATTTCGTCACGATGGACTTCGGCAGCCTCTCGGACGGCTACTGCTCGGACATGACGCGCACCGTCGCGGTCGGCCATGCCACCGAGGAGATGCGGCACATCTACGGCGTCGTGCTCGAGGCGCAGCTCGCGGGCATCGCGGCGGCCCGGGCGGGCGTCCCCGGCAAGGTCATCGACGCGGCCGCGCGCGGCGTGATCGAGAAGGCGGGCTACGGCGCGTATTTCGGCCACGGCTTCGGCCACAGCCTCGGCCTCGACATCCACGAGCCGCCCTTCGCCGGGCCGCGCGGCGAGGCGCCGATGGACCTCAACTCCGTCTGCTCCGCCGAGCCGGGCATCTACCTCCCCGGGAAATTCGGCGTCCGCATCGAGGACGTGATGATCGTGCGCGAGAACGGCGCCGAGGTCATCACCAGAGCCCCGAAAGCGGAGCTCCTCGTCCTGAACAACGGATAAACAATACAACCATGCCGCCCGCTCCGGAAAGGAGCGGGCGGATTTTGTTTCATACGAAAAGCAAACGGGAATCGTGCCATAAATTTCGGTCCGCTTTCCGTATCCAAGCGCCGGGCTCCGTTCGCCCGGATCCGAAATAAACACGAAAAGCGGTAATAATCCGTCTCCGATCCGTAGTACAGGGATGAACACGGAAAGAGGTGAAGGGCACATGACAGACGAAGAGATCATCGACCTGTTCTTTGAACGTTCGGAGCAGGCGATCTCCGAGCTGGCAAAAAAGCACGGGGCCGCGGTCGCCGGCGTCGCGCGCAGCATCCTCGGCGATGAGGAGGACGCGAAGGAATGCGTCAACGACGTCTGGCTCGGCGCCTGGAACAGCATCCCGCCTCACCGGCCCGAGGCGCTTCGCGCCTATGTCTGCAGGATCGCGCGCAATCTTGCGGCAAAGCGCTACCATGCCGGGCTGGCGAAAAAGCGGAACGGCCGCTTCGACCTCGCACTCGACGAGCTGGCGGAGTGCGTCCCGGACCGGAACGGCGTCGAGGACGCCGTCGCGGCAAAGGAGCTTGCGGAAAGCATCGACCGCTTTCTCGACACGCTCTCTTACGAAGACCGCTTCCTCTTCATGCGCCGCTACTGGTACGCCGACCCGCTGCCGGAGATCGCGAAAATGGCGGGCATGCGTTACGGCGCCGCCGCCGTTCGCCTCCACCGTGTCAGGGAAAAACTCAAAAAACAACTGTTGAAGGAGGGTGTGCCCGTATGAAGAGGGAAACCATAAACCTTGCCCTGAACGGGCTGAGCGACCGGCACATCGCCGATACCGCGGTCTATTCTCCCGAAACCGTGCGGAGCGCACCGGAAAGGATCGTTCACATGAAGAAGAAACGCATGATCTCCTTTGCCCTGGCCGCGGCGCTGATCCTGGCGCTGGGGATCTCGGCCTACGCCGGCTTCGGCGTCCGCTCGGTCGTATCGCATGATATGCCGGGCAGCGGAGAGTACACAAGCCTCTCGCAGCTGGAGCGGGTGGAGAAAACCGTCGGCTATGAAGTGACCGTGCCGGAGCGCTTTTCGAACGGCTACGCCTTCTCCCTCCTCCGCGTGAGGGGAGAGGCCGTCTGCGACGAAAACAACGAGGTCGAAAAGGAGTACTACGGCGTGCACGCGGAGTATGCGAGGGACGGCTCTCCGGTCAGATATCTCGAGCTCGAGCCCGTCCTCGGCCCCGAGCAGAGCGAGCCGACCGAGCTGCGCATGATCGGCGGCGTCCCGGTGGCGCTCAGTCTGGATCATTACAAGATCGTGCCGGAGGATTACCGGGAGACGGAGGAGGATCTCGCGAAAGAGGCCGCGGGCCACTATTACGTCTCCTTCGGCGCGGACAGCGTCGCGGAGTACGAGATCGCCTCGGCCGGCTTTGCGCTCGACGGCGTGAGATACACGTTGATGGACATGGCGGCCGCCGCGGATACGCTCGACGAGCTTGCCCGGATGGCGGGCGAGCTGATCGCCGCCGCGAAATAGGCGGGGAGCCGCGCCGGGGGGCGCCCCCGCGGGCCGGGGACCGGCCGAATATGAGGCAAGCAGGGAGCAAACGCTCCCTGCTTGTTGTTATTTCCGCAAAGCCCCGGAGGGGCGCAGACGCGGAAGGATCGACGCGGGAAAACCGTGCGCCCCCTCAGCGCTCCATCTCGAGGATCTTGCGGAACTGGGTCTCGTACAGCTCGCGGTAGGTGCCGCCCTTCTCGAGCAGCTCCTCGTGGGTGCCGCCCTCGGCGATCACGCCGTCCTTGACGACGAGGATGCGGTCGGCCTTGAGGATCGTCGAGAGCCGGTGGGCGATGACGATGCTCGTCCGCCCGTCCATCAGCGCCTCGAGCGCCTCCTGGATCGCGTTCTCGGTGATCGAGTCCAGCGCCGAGGTCGCCTCGTCGAGGATCAGGATCTTCGGGTCCTTGAGGATCAC
>CAMVJF010000218.1 GCA_947167725.1 uncultured Clostridia bacterium
TGACCACGGGCGGGAAGAAGCGCATGACGTTCTTCGAGCCGAAGGCCTTGCAGATCGCCGCGAGGATGAGGTACAGCAGACCCGCGCAGGCCACGCCGACGCAGGCGTAGGGCAGGGCTTCGGCCTGGGACAGGCCGAGCTCGGCACCGGAGGCGACGACCGCGGCATAGCCGCCGAGAAAGGCGAAGGAGGAGCCGAGGAACACGGGGACCTTCCGCTTGGTGACGAGGTGCATGAACAGCGTCGCGAGGCCCGCGAAGAGCAGAGTTGCGGAAACGCTCAGACCGGTCAGGATCGGGACGAGCACGGTCGCGCCGAACATGGCGAAGAGGTGCTGCAGGCCGAGGACCAGCATTTTCGGCGTGCCGAGGGTGCGCGCGTCGTAGATCGGGCCGTCTACGGCCGTTTTCTTTTCATTTCCCATTTTCATCTTTACCTTTCCAAATAAAATTAATGAAAATATATATGGAAAAGGCTCATTCCTGAGCCAGGTCCATCAGATAGACGCCTGTCTCGCCGTCAAACTCCGGCAGGCGGACCTCCACGAGCTCGCTGCGCGAGGTCGGGATGTTCTTGCCGACGAAGTCGGGGCGGATGGGCAGTTCGCGGTGGCCGCGGTCGATCAACACGGCGAGCTGGATCGAGCGGGGACGGCCGAGGGAGAAGATCGCCTCGATGGCCGCGCGGGCGGTGCGTCCGGTATAGATCACGTCGTCGCAGAGCACGACGTCGCGGTCGGTCACCTCGAAGGGCAGCACCGGGCTGGCGGTCTCGGGCAGCTCGGAGAGGCGGGAGAGATCGTCGCGGTAATAGCGGATATCAAGACTGCCGCAGGGGACGCTCTTGTCCTCGATCTTGTGGATGTTGCCGCGGATGCGCTGGGCGATCGGCTCGCCCCGGCGGCGGACGCCGACGAGCACCACGTTTTCCACACCCCGGTTGCGCTCGATGATCTCGTGGGAGATGCGCATCAGCGCGCGGCCGAGCGCCGCCTCGTCCATCAGCTGTGCCTTGAGCTTCAAAGGGCTTTCCTCCCTGCGGTCGTGATCCGAACAGACAAACAAAAAAGCCTTGCCGAGATTCGGCAAAGCACAACAAAATAGGGGGGCACATCCACGGCGCCCGATCTATATGAGCGATTTTGCCGGTCTCTCGTACCGCGCTTAAAAATCTGTTTTCTGTGAGGAGTATACTTGAAGCGGGGCGAAAAAGCAAGCCCTTTTTCCCTCTTTTTCGCAGTTCGTAGGCTCCTCCAATTTCTCCCGGAAAGAAGCCCTGTTCTTTCTGTGAAAAACGACAAGTTACACAAGGGCCTTGTTCGCATTTGGTTTTCGGCTTGTCATTTTTTCGTTCGCCGCTGTAAAAAAACACAGGGCCGGGAGTCCCGGCCCTGTGCAAAAGCGGTATGCGATCGGATCAGAATTCGAGGTTCTTGTCGGTCTCCTTGGAGAAGACGTGCGCCACGCCGCCGCCGAAGGAGAAGTGCAGGGAGTCGCCCATGTGGTAGTTGCCCTTCATGTCGACGGTCGGGACGATGATGATGACGTCGCGGCCCTCGGCCGTCACATGCAGGTGGACGGAGGAGCCCATCATTTCGCTGACGTCGACCTTCGCCGCCACGCCCTCGTCGGAGAGGTCCGTGTGCTCGGGACGTACGCCGAGCGTGACGCTCTGGGACTGGACGTCGTTCTTCAGCAGGCGGGCCTCCTTTTCCGCGGAGAGCTCGACGCGGTAGCCGCCGAGTTCGACGAAGTACTTCTCGCCCTCGCGCTTGAGCTCGGCGTCGAAGAAGTTCATGACGGGCATGCCGATAAAGCCGGCGACGAAGAGGTTCGCCGGGTGATTAAAGACCTCCTGAGGCGTGCCGATCTGCTGGATATAGCCGTCGCGCATGATGACGATCCGGTCGCCCAGCGTCATGGCCTCGGTCTGGTCGTGGGTAACGTAGATAAAGGTGGTGTCGATGCGCTCGCGCAGCTTGATGATCTCGGCGCGCATCTCGTTGCGGAGCTTCGCGTCCAGGTTGGACAGAGGCTCGTCCATCAGCATGACCTTCGGGGCGCGGACGATCGCGCGGCCGATGGCGACACGCTGACGCTGGCCGCCGGAGAGAGCCTTGGGCTTGCGCTCGAGGTACTGGGTGATATCGAGGATCTCGGCCGCCTCGCGGACCTTCTTGTCGATCTCATCCTTCGGGGTGTGGCGCAGCTTGAGGGAGAAGGCCATGTTGTCGTACACGGTCATGTGCGGGTACAGGGCGTAGTTCTGGAAGACCATCGCGATGTCGCGGTCCTTCGGCGCCACGTCGTTCATCAGCTTGCCGTCGATGTACAGCTCGCCGCCGGAGATCTCCTCGAGACCGGCGACCATGCGCAGGGTCGTGGACTTGCCGCAGCCGGAGGGGCCGACCAGGACGATGAATTCCTTGTCCGCGATGTCGAGGTTGAACTCCTGCACCGCCACGACGCCCTCGTCGGTGATCTGAAGATTGATCTTCTTCTTCTCGGGTTCGTCGGCCTTTTTCTTCTTGCTCTTTTTCTGTTCGCCGCTGATGAAGGGGTACACTTTCTTGATGTTCTTCAGTTGGACAGTCGCCATGTTTCTCGACTCCGGACGTTCTGCCTCCGCAAGGAACGCCCTCACGGCCATCTGCGATGAGATGCGCCGTCTTACGGCAGGTCTCCACACTGCCGCAGCCCGAGCCGCGGGCTATGAACTTCCTCCTTATTAAAGCGACGCGCGGCTGAGAACATGGAGAGCCGCACGCGCAGTCAGGCTGGCAGACGAATCTGCCGCAATCAATATTGTAGCGCAGGGATCGCGCTTTTGCAAGAGCCTGTTCCGCCGGAATCTGCGGCGGCGGGGCGAAAAAGGGTCTTTTTTCCCCGCTTCCGGCATAGGATGAAGCGATCCGACAGAGAAAAGGAGGTCTTCTGTTGAGAGTTTTGCGATTTTCCGACCGTGGCCCGGCCGTGCAGCTGCTGCAGCTCGCGCTCGTGCGCGCCGGCTTCGGGCCGCTGGATACGGACGGCCTGTTCGGCCTGCGGACGCGAGAGGCGCTGCTGCGCTTTCAAATGAGCCGCGCGCTCGCCGCGGACGGCATCGCCGGGCCGCAGACCCACCGCGCGCTGATGCCCTGGTACACGGGCTATCTCGTCCACCGCGTGCGCGCGGGCGAGAGCTATGATTCGATCGCCCGGCTCTACGGCGCCGAGAGCGACGCCGTGGAGTTCGCCAACGGCGAGTTCCCCGCGGAAAATCTGCCCGTCGGCGCGCTTCTCGTCGTGCCGCTCCCCTTCCCCGTCGTGCCGACGGGGATCGACTGCTGCGCCGCCCTCGCCGCGCTCTGCATCCGCGGGCTCTGCGCGCGCTATCCCTTCCTCTCCCCGGCCTCCTTCGGCCGCA
>CAMVJF010000219.1 GCA_947167725.1 uncultured Clostridia bacterium
GACTTCACGGCCGGGCAGGGGATCACCTCGCTGCTCGGCGCCTCCGGCTGCGGCAAGAGCATGACCCTCAAGTGCATCGCGGGCATCGAAAAGCCCGACGAGGGGATCATCGAGCTCGACGGCCGGGTGCTGTTCGACTCCGCCCGGCATATCAATCTCCCGCCGCAGCGGCGCCGCGTGGGCTATCTGTTCCAGAACTACGCGCTCTTTCCCAATATGACGGTGGCGCAGAACATCCTCTGCGGCCTCAACCGTGAAAAGGATAAGGCCGTGAAGGA
The DNA here is from genome assembly GCA_947167725.1 of uncultured Clostridia bacterium. Lineage (GTDB taxonomy): Bacteria > Bacillota > Clostridia > Oscillospirales > Oscillospiraceae > Limivicinus. The sequence continues at coordinate 279 of CAMVJF010000219.1, forward strand.
GAAGCGGCTGCGCGACATGCTGAGGATGATGCGGCTCGAGGGGCTGGAGGAGCGAAAGCCCGCGCAGCTCTCCGGCGGCCAGCAGCAGCGTGTGGCGCTCGCGCGTATCCTTGTGAACGACCCGCAGATCCTGCTGCTCGACGAGCCCTTCTCGGCGCTCGACGGCCATCTGCGGGACTCGCTCAAGGTCGAGATGCGCGACCTGCTGCAGCGCTTCGGCCGCGAGGTTCTGATGGTCACGCACGACCGCACCGAGGCCTACAACATGAGCCGCATGATCGCCGTGATGGACGCGGGGCGGCTGCTGACCGTCAAAGCCACGAAGGCGCTCTTTGCCGATCCGGGCAGCATCCCGGCCGCGATCCTCACCGGCTGCAAGAACATCGCCGCGGCAAAGCGCGTCGACGAGCATTCGGTCGAGATCTCCGACTGGGGGATCCGCCTGGAGACGAAGGAGCGCGTGCGCGAGGGACTCTGCGCCGTCGGCATCCGCGCGCATTATTTCAGCCCCTCTGCCCCGCAGAACCGTTTCCCCGTGCGCTTTGTCGAAGAGATGGAGGAGCCCTTTGAGACCATCGTCCAGTTCCGCTATGCCGGACAGACTCCGGACAGCGCGCCCGTCTGGTGGCGGCTGCCGAAGGACAAAAAGCCCGCGCAGTTCCCACAAGAGCTGGGGATCGCGCCGGCGAACATCTTGCTGCTTTATGATGGAAAGGAATCTTTGATATGAAAATCAGCGCAAGAAATCAGTTTAAAGGAACCGTGGTCGGCATCCAGGAGGGCGCCGTCAACGGTATCGTCAAGATCGACATCGGCGGCGGCAACGTTATGAGCGCCACGATCTCCATGAACGCGATCAAGGAGCTCGGCCTCGAGGTCGGCAAAGAGGCCTACGCGATCGTCAAGGCGACCTCCGTCATGGTCGGCGTGGACCACTGAGCATCAAATAAAAAGGGCTGAAGGCCGCATGGCCTTCAGCCTTTTTTGTTCCGTGCCGCTCTCAGCCCTCGCAGGCGTCCTCGACGAGCACCTTCATCGTGCCGCCGCAGACCATGCCGTCCGACTCGGCCACCTCGCCGGTCAGGTCGATGTCGACGATCTTGTAGCGACCCGTGCCGATGATGCGCACCGCGTCCTGGATCACGGCAGCCTCGCTGCATCCGCCGCCGATGCTGCCCGTGACCTTGCCGAGCGGGCTGACCGCCATCTTCGCGCCGGTGCCGCGGGGCGTTGAGCCCTTGGTCTCGATGACGGTGACGATGGCCTTCGGATCATGGTTTTCGGCGAGATACTGCAGCGTGGAAAGCTCCACATCGGAATCGTTGCAGTAGCGGTTGGGGTCTCCGTGCTCGGGCAGACGCTTGTAGGCGATGACCTCCGAGAGGATGGAGATCGCGATCTCGCCGGGCGTGACCGCGCCGATGTCCAGCCCGATCGGAGTGCAGATCCGCGCGAGACGGTCGGCGTCGAAGCCTTCGGCCCTGAGCATTTCGAGCAGACCCTTCGTACGGCGGCGCGAGCCGATCATGCCGAGATAGGCGGGCATCGTGCCGGGAAGCAGCACGCGCAGGCAGTCCGCGTCGTGACGATGGCCGCGCGTGATGATCACGACATAGTCGAAGGGCGTGACCGCGAGCCGGCGGATACCGTTTTCAAAACTGTCGCAGATCACCTCGGTGGCGTCCGGGAAGCGGGCGCGGTTGGCAAAATCCGGGCGGTCGTCGATCACGCAGACCGTAAAGCCGCACTTCGCGCCGAACTCGCAGACCGGCAGCGCGATATGCCCGCCGCCGAGAACGATCAGCCGCTCCTGCGGGAGGACCGGCTCGCACACGACGAGACCGTCCGCGCTTTCCTCAGCCGTCACGCGGGCAAAGCTGCGCCCCTTGAGATCGGTGACAGGCGTGACGGCGGTCAGCCTTCGGACGAGCCCGCCCTCGACCGGGCCGCTCTCGCCGCGGATCACAGTCTCGAGCGACACGTCCCGGTTGTCCGAGAGATGATTCAGAATGTCCTGATAAATGTTGTTCATAGTCCTCGCTCCCTTATTCTACAACGGTTTGTCCGCACAGCGTATTGGTTTTATCCCGAAGCCGAAAAGCGGTCTCCCGCCGCGCGGCGTGCGCCTGCTTCGCCTCCGGGCTCGAACAGCGCGCCTCGCTCACGGCAAAACGCTCGGCGAGCGTCACGCGCCGGTCCTCCAGCACACACTTGTCCGCGAGATACAGGATTGCCGCTTCGCCGACCGCCTCGTCGGAGAGGTCATGATGCTGCTCCGCGATCGCCGCCGCCTTCCCATAACCGAGTTCCCGCAGCCAGGCCGCGCCCACCCGGGCGTGGTCTTTCTCGGCGCGTGCGACGTCGTGCAGCAGCGCAGAAGCGCCCAGCAGCTCCTCGTCCAGCTCCGCGGGAAGCGCGCGGGCGATACGCCGCGCCTCGGCGGCCACGGCGCGGCAGTGCGCCTCGACACGCTCGCCCGGCGCCGCGGCGGAGAGCAGCTTCTCCGCAAGCCCGGGCGTCAGGGGAGGGCGGGGGCTCGAGGCTTCGCTCTCCATGCGCAGATCGTCATCGCCGCATAAAACGGCGTAAGCGGCATAGGGGATGCGCAGCGGGCGGCTGTCGGAAAGCGGAATGCCGCGGACCTCGGCGAGGATCGCCTGGATCACCGAGGCGTGCGCCACGACGGCAAGATCGCCGTCGCCGCGGTCAAGGCAGCCGCGCAGGGCGGGCAGCACGCGCAGTCGCACTTCTGCGAGCGTCTCCGCGCCGGGCGGGACCAACAGGGGCTCGCCGCCGCGCCGCGCATACAGCTCGGGCCAGCGCGAGCGGATCTCGTCAAAGCGGAGCCCGTCCCAGGGCCCCATATCCTGTTCGGCCAGCGCCGGGACAAGGACGGCTTCGCCGCCGAGCGGCGCCGCCGTCTCGCGGCAGCGGAGAAGGGGGCTTGCATAGACCGATAAGCCCTTGTTCCTCAGCTCCTCGCCGAGCAGGACGGCCTGCATGCGGCCGAGAGGGCCGAGCGGCGTGTCGGTCCGGCCAAGGCACATATGCGCCCCGAGAGGGAAATCCGGATGCGCATGCCGGATCAGATAGATCCGCCTCATCAGAAC
>CAMVJF010000220.1 GCA_947167725.1 uncultured Clostridia bacterium
CTCACGCTGTCTGACGCCGAGGGCGATTTTGACGGCGGACTGATCCTCCGCCGCGGCAACATGGAGGTCAACTGCACGGCCGCTCTTCTTGTCGAGCTGTGCCGCAGCGAGATGTCCGCAGCGATCGCCGACATGCTCTTCGCATGATCCCCCAAAGGGAGGGAAAACAGTTGTCAATGAACAAGGAAGCGTATCTCTGCCTGTCGGCCATGCTTCGCGCGCGCGAGGTCAGGATGCTTACGGCCGACCGGGCCGTGCGCATGCTCGAGGCCTCCGGCTTTGAAGAGAGCGCCAAGCTGCTCGCCGACTGCGGCTATGAGGACATGAGCGGCCTCTCCGCGAGCGAGATCGACGCCGCGCTCAGCGCGCACCGCGCTGCGATCTTTTCCGAGATCGAGGGGCTCGTCCCCGACAAGGCGCTGGTGAGCATGTTCCGGCTGAAATACGACTATCACAACGCCAAGGCCGTCCTCAAGGGCGAGGCCATGGGGCAGGAGCCTCTGCGGCTGATGAGCGATTCCGGGCGCGTTGCGCCGGAAAAGCTCAAGAACGCCTATGACGAGGAGCGCACGAGCGAGCTCCCGCCCGTTCTCGGCGCCGCGATGCTCGAGGCCGGCAGCACCCTTGCCCGCACGGCCAACCCCCAGCTCACGGACTTTGAGCTGGACCGCGCCTGCTTCGAGGAGATGCTCGCGATGGCGGACTCTCTCTCCAATCCCTTCATCAGCGGCTACGTCCGTCTGCTGATCGACGCGGCCAACCTCAAGAGCGCCGTGCGCACCGCGCGCATGCACAAAAGCCCGGATTTCCTCGCCTCCGTCCTGATCAAGGGCGGGGCGGACATCGACCGCATCGCCGCGGCGGACGGAGACGCGCTTGCCGCGCTCTTCGCCCACGGTCCTCTGGAGAGGGCGGCCGCCGCGGGAGCCGAGGCGATCGGGGGCGGCTCAATGACCGTCTTTGAGCGCCTGTGCGACAACGCGGTGAACGAATATCTCCGCGGCGTCAAGCTCGTCTCCTACGGTCCCGAGGTCGTTACGGCCTATCTGGCCGCGGTGGAGGTCGAGATCACCGCCGTGCGGATGATCCTGACCGGCATCCTCTCCGGCGTCCCGGCCGCCACCATCAAGGAAAGGCTGCGTGATCTGTATGCTTAAAATTGCAGTCATCGGCGGAAGAGAGACCGTCATGGGCTTCAAGGCCCTCGGGCTGGAGGCCGTCAGCGTGGAGAACCCCGCCGAGGGGCTCGCGGCGCTGAAGCGTCTCACGCGCGAGAGCACGGACTACGCCATCATCTACATCGAGGAGAACCTTGCTGCGGAGCTCGAAAGCGAGATCGCCCGCTACAAGGACAGCCCCAGCCCGGCGATCATCCTGATCCCCGGCCGCGAGGGCAGCCTCGGTCTCGGCCAGAGCGCGCTCAAGGCTGCGGTCGAGCGTGCCGTCGGCACGAACATCCTCGGCGACTAATCGACGATACTCCTTCGAAAAAACGCAAAAGGAAGGTATGCAAATGAGCGGAACTATCATCAAGGTATCCGGCCCGCTTGTGGTGGCCGAGGGCCTTGCGGACGCCAACGTCTCCGACGTCGTCCGCGTCGGCTCGCAGCACCTCATCGGCGAGATCCTGAACATGACCGGCGACAAGGCCTCCATCCAGGTCTACGAGGAGACCTCGGGTCTCGGCCCCGGCGCCGAGGTCTATACGACCGGAATGCCGATGTCCGTGGAGCTCGGACCCGGCATGCTCGACAACATCTATGACGGCATTCAGCGTCCGCTGCCCGAGGTGCGCCGCGTCTCCGGCGACAACATCAGCCGCGGCGTCGACGTGCCCGCGCTCAACCGCGAGAAAAAGTGGGACTTCGTCCCCGTCGCCAAGGTCGGCGACAAGCTCTCCGCGGGCGACGTGCTCGGCACCGTGCAGGAGACCACGGCCATCCTGCACAAGATCATGGTCCCCTACGGTATCTCGGGCGAGCTCGTCTCGATCGAGAGCGGCGAGCACACGGTCGCCGACGTCATCGCCGTCCTGCGCGACGCCAGGGGCGCCGAGCGCGAAATCAAAATGATGCAGCGCTGGCCGGTGCGTATCGCGCGTCCCTACACCCGCAAGTACGTCCCCAGCCGCCCGATGAACAGCGGCCAGAGGATCATCGACACCCTCTTCCCGATCGCCAAGGGCGGCACCGCCGCCGTCCCCGGTCCCTTCGGTTCCGGCAAGACCGTCGTGCAGCACCAGCTGGCGAAGTGGTCCGACGTCGACATCGTCATCTACATCGGCTGCGGCGAGCGCGGCAACGAGATGACAGACGTTCTCATGGAGTTCCCCGAGCTGAAGGATCCGCGCAACGGCGAGCCGCTGATGAAGAGAACGGTGCTGATCGCCAACACCTCCGACATGCCCGTGGCGGCCCGCGAGGCCTCCATCTACACCGGCATCACCATCGCCGAGTACTTCCGCGACATGGGCTACGACGTGGCCGTTCTGGCCGACTCCACCTCCCGCTGGGCCGAGGCGCTGCGTGAGATGTCCGGCCGTCTGGAGGAGATGCCCGGTGAGGAGAGCTACCCCGCCTACCTCGCCTCCCGTCTGAGCCAGTTCTACGAGCGCGCCGGTGTGGTCCAGTGCCTCGGCGCGGACGACCGGCAGGGCTCCGTCACCGCCATCGGCGCCGTGTCGCCTCCGGGCGGCGATATCTCCGAGCCCGTCTCCCAGGCCACCATGCGCATCGTCAAGGTGTTCTGGGCGCTGGACTCCTCCCTGGCCTATGCCCGTCACTTCCCGGCCATCAACTGGCTGACCTCCTACTCCCTGTATCTGGACACCCTGAGCCCCTGGTACACCAAGGAGTTCGGCGAGGGCTACATGCAGAACCGCTCCAAGGCCATGCACATCCTCCAGGAGGAGAGCGAGCTGCAGGAAATCGTCCGTCTGGTGGGCCAGGACGCCCTGAGCCCCGCCGACCGTCTCACCATGGAGACCGCCAAGAGCATCCGGGAGGACTTCCTCCAGCAGAACGCCTTTGTGGACGAGGACGCCTATTCCTCCTACCTGAAGCAGTATAAGCTGATGGACCTGGTGCTGCGCTTTGACAGCCTCTGCCGCGACGCGCTGCAGAAGGGCGCCAACATGGACAAGCTCTTCACCATTCCCGCCCGGGAGCGGGTGGGCCGCGCCAAAATGGCCGATGTGAAGGTTTTCGAAAAGGACTACGCCGAGATCGAAGCGGAAATGAAGCGGGAGATCGAGGAAGTCATTGCCGGAGGTGAGGACGCATGATCAAAGAGTATAAGACTATCCGAGAGATCGCCAGCCCCCTGATGATCGTAGAGCACGTGGAAGGCGTCACCTACGACGAG
>CAMVJF010000221.1 GCA_947167725.1 uncultured Clostridia bacterium
GCACGAGCCGTCCCATGTCGGGGACGGACTGCGCGCTCTCCCACTTGGAGATGGATTGGCGGCTGACGTCCATTTTCTCCGCCAGCTCCTCCTGGGACCAGCCGTTCTTCTTGCGCAGCTCGATGATTTTGTCTGCCAGTATCATGTTGGAACTCTCCCTTCCTTTTTTCTGCCTCCAGCATAGCGTGCGCTCCGCTTGCATGCTACAAAGCGCGCTTGGAAACTCCGCAACCGCCGGTTGCGAAAGCCGCGTCAGAGCTGTTTGAGATAGGCTTTCAGCGCCGTGGGGAAGGAATAGCGCGCGCGGATCTCCTCCGCATCCGCCCAGACGAAGCCCTCCGTCTCGGAGGGCAGGCGGAGCGTATAGCCCGTCATGCGCCACTCGACATGGGTGAACACGTGCCTCGCCTCGCCGCAGGGCTCGATCGAGAGCGCCTCGGGAAAAAGCGCGCGCAGCTCCTCCGCGCTCCACCGTCCGTCCAGCGAGGGAAATTCCCACAGTCCCGCGAGAAGCCCCTTGTCGGCGCGCCGCCGGATCGCGGTCCGGCCGCCGCAGCGGAGCAGCAGGACCGTGCGCTCCTCGATCCGCCGTGCGCGCGGCGGCGTGCGCACGGGGTACCGCAACGGATCGCCCTCCGCCTCGGCGCGGCAGAGCCCGTGCAGCGGGCAGGAGGCGCAGCGCGCCTCGCCGTTTGGGACGCAGAGCGTCTCGCCGAGCTCCATCAGCCCCTCGGTCACGAGCGCGGCGCGCTCGCCCGCGGGATAACAGAGGCGCAGCAGCTCCGTCACGGCGCGGCGCGTGGCGGGGAGCAGGACATCCTCGCCGCTTGCGAGCAGGCGCGAGACGACGCGCAGCACGTTGCCGTCCACGGCGGGCTCGCTCCTGCCGAAGGCGATCGAGGCGATCGCCCCGGCAGTATAATCGCCGATCCCGCTGAGCGTGCGCAGCTCCTCCGGCCGGGCGGGCAGCTCGCCGCCGAAGCGCTCCATGATCTGCCCGGCGGCCTTTTTCAGATTGCGTGCGCGGCTGTAATAGCCGAGCCCCTCCCAGAGCTTCATCAGCCGCTCGTCCTCGACCGCGGCGAGGGCGGCGACGTCCGGCAGCTCGGCGAGGAAGCGTTCGTAATAGGGGATCACGGCCTCGATGCGCGTCTGCTGGAGCATGATCTCCGAGATCCAGACCTGATAGGGCGTGGGCGCGCCGCGCCAGGGCAGGGCGCGGCGGCTGCGCGCGTACCAGTCCGCGATCCGCGGCAGGGCCATGTTCACAAGCTCGCGATCCGTCATGCGGCGCCTCCGTTCAGATGATTCCTGAACGCATATACCACAGGTGCGGAGCGCCGTTGCGGTATATGCGGTTGAATAAAAAAATAAGCGTTGTGCGCTCATTATACCATCCGCGCCGCGCCTTTGCAATTGAACTCTCGCCGCGCGGATGATATAATCGAAGCATAGACTTCAAGACGGAAAGAAGGCGGCTTATGGAACATCGCGAGATCCTGCTCGTGACCGGCTGCGGTCCGCTCCGGGGCGCGGAGACGGAACGCTGCCGCGTCTTCCGCGGCGTCCCCTACGCGCACGCGGAGCGTTTTGCCTATGCGGTGAGCGTCGGGCGCTGGGACGGCGTGCTGGACGCGACCGCCCCGGCGAAGGCCTGCCCGCAGAACCGCGGCTGGCACGAGCACCGGGAGGACCCGACGCGCCGCTTCTACACCCGCGAATACCGCGAGGACGCCCGCTTCGACTATGACGAGGACTGCCTCAATCTGAACATCTTTGCGCCGAAAACGGGGAAGGACTGCCCGGTCATCGTCTTTTTCCACGGCGGCGGCTTCGACTCCGGCAGCAACGCCGAGAGCCCTTTCGACGGTTCAGGCCTCGCCGAGCGCGGGATCGTGACGGTCTTCGCCAACTACCGCGTCGGGCCGCTGGGCTATCTCACACACGCCGAGATCCGGGAGAAAAGCGGCCGCGACGGAAACTTCGGTCTTGATGACCAGCTCACGGCGATCCGCTGGGTCAGGGCGCATATCGCCGACTTCGGCGGAGACGGAGACAACATCACCCTCCTCGGCCAGAGCGCGGGCGCGATCTCGGTCCAGTATCTCAGCCTCAACGCGGCGAACCGCGGTCTCTTCCGCCGCGCCGCGATGATGTCCGGCGGCGGGATGTTCCCGCGATTCGCCCTGCCGCGCCGCGCGGAGGAAACGCACGGCTACTGGGAGGAGTTCATTGCGGCCGCCGGCTGCGCGAGCCTCAACGAGCTCAAAGCCGTCCCGCTCGACACGCTCTTCGACGCGGTCGAGGCGATGAGGGAAAAACGCAGGGACGGCGTCTACAACACGATGCCGGTCGTCGACGGCCTGCTGATCCCCGCGCCGATCGAGGAGATGATCAAAACGCCGCTGCCGCTCGACTATCTGATCGGCTTTACCAACACCGACCTCTACGCCCCCGCCATGGCCTTCATCGGCGAACGCTTCGCACGGCAGAACGGCGCCTACGTCTATTACTTCGACCTCGACGCGCCCGGCGACGGGAACGGCGCGTTCCATTCCTGCGACCTGCGATTCGTGTTCGAGACGCTCTCCGGAAGCTGGCGGCCCTACGGCGCGCGCGATTATGAGGCGGCGCGGCAGCTCGCGGATTATCTCGCGAACTTCGCCCGCACGGGCGATCCCAACGGCGAGGGTCTGCCGCGCTGGAAAAAGCACGAGAAGGGCGGCTTCCCCTGGGTGCTGCATATCGCGGCGGGCGGCACGGCGCCAGGCGTCGCCAACTACGCGAAAATGACCTGCAGAATGCTGACAAAGGGAGAGCCGAAGGCATGAAATTCGACCATTGCTTTACCCTGCGCCGCGCCGAGGATTCGATGCGCTGCTACGCCGCGGACGGCGTGACGATGCGGCTGGACTTCTTCGAGGGGATGCTGCGCGTGGCGCTGCTGCGCGACGGCGTGCGCCTGCTGCCGACCTGGAACGTCTGGCCGGGCGGGGGCGAGTGCCCGCTTGAGGGGCGCGACAAGCTCTCGGACGAGGGCCTGGAGCGCTGCGCCCCGGCGGTCGAGGAGGGGCGCGGAACGCTGCGCTTCACGCTCGGCGGCGCGGAATTCACGGTTGAAAAGAAAAACTTCCGCATCACGGCGCGCAGCGACAAGGGGCTGCTCTATGCCGACCGGAGCGGGCTTGCCTATAACTTCGACGGCGAGCTCGGCGACGGCTCGGCGCACTACACCCGCCGCTTTGAGAGCGAGCGCGTTTTCGGGCTCGGCGACAAGTGCGGCACGGTGAACAAATCGGGGCGCAGCTTCGCGCTCGCGGCGGCGGACGCGATGGGCTTCCGGGCCGAGCGCAGC
>CAMVJF010000222.1 GCA_947167725.1 uncultured Clostridia bacterium
CGCGTCCTTGCCCTCGGCCTTCGGCGCGGCGCCCTGCGGGGCGTCCTTGTCCTCGCTCTTCGGTCCGCCGAAGAGACGGTTGAGGAAGGGGAAGGTCGCGGTCTTGCCGTCGTCGTCCTCCGTACCCTCGTCGTCCGTGGGCATGAGCTCCTCCGCGCCGGAGAGCGCGTTCATCATGTCGCCCGAAAGGCTGTCGAGCTCGTCATCGGTGATGCCCATTTTCTCGATCACGTCGTCGACGGGCTTGATGTGCAGCTCGCGCGCACAGCGAAGGCACAGACCCTCGTTCTTGGTCTGGCCGTTTTCTATTTTGGTGATAAAGACCACCGCCACGTTTTTGCCGCAGCGGGAGCAGAGTGTAGGCTGCATGGGATCCCTCCTTGGGAATGAAAATGCGTTACATCAAACCGTTGGTGATAAAGCGGAAGGTCAGGAAGAAGCGGGCCAGCGTCGTGCCGTCAAGCGTCTTCTTGCCGATAACAAGACCGAAGACGCTCAGAAGCCAGCAGAGCAGCACGCAGTAGATGATGCCCTTGACGAAGCCCAGCACCGCGCCGCCGATCTCGTCGAGATTCTCCATATTCGGCAGGCGGAAGGAAAAGTTGAACAGGTTCCCCATCGCGGTGATGAAGATCAGGATGATCAGGAACGAAAGGACGAGCCCGCCCTCATAAGTCACGATATCACACAGGACGTCCACCGTCGCGTCGGTCATATCGACGCCCTTGCTGTCGGAGAGCACGACGGCGCGCGAGGCCATCTCGTCGGCGCGGTCGGAGTAGAGACCGACCTCGCTGAAGCACTCGTAGGCGTAGTCGTAGCGCAGCGAGGGGTCCTCGGCGAGGATATCGTCGAGAGACTTGTCGCTCGAGCCGTAGCCCATCTTGTCGAGCACCCGCTCGCGATTCTCCTTCGAGCTGACGAAGCCGTCGGCGAAGGGGCGCAGCGCCGGGATGACCTCGCCGGAGTAGGCGGCGGAGAGCATTTTGGCGCAGAAGAGCGAGAGCACGATCACGAGCAGCGCCGCAACGCTGCCGATCAGGCCCTTTCTGTAACCGCCCCAGGTACACAGGGCGATGATCGTGATGAGGATAATGTCAATGATTAGCTTCATATGTAGTTCATCCTTTGTGATTGTTCCGCATGAAAGCTCTTCCCGAAACAAGACTATAACATATAAATATGAACAAATATAGGGAAGCGATGCCTCTCAGGGCGACATCATCTCTCCCGCCGGGCCGTCGTACCAGATCCGGTTGAGATACAGCCCCTGGGGGGGCATGGTCGGTCCGGTGAGACGGCGGTCGCCGCGTTCGAGCAGCGCGGGGATCTCCTCCGGCTCCAGCTTGCCGTAGGAAGCGTAGACCATCGTGCCGACCATGGCGCGGCACATGTTGTAGAGGAAGCCGTCGGCGCAGATGCGTACGGTGATCAGGTCCCCCTCGCGCACAGCCTCGCACCAGTGGACGGTGCGGACCGTGGTCTTCGTCTCGGTGCCGACGCTGCGCACGGCCGCGAAGTCATGCGTCCCCTCAAAGGCGCGCGCCGCGGCGTTCATGCGCTCGACGTCGAGCCGCTGGGGATAGAAGCAGGCGCGCTTTTCCAGGAACGGATCGCGCAGATTGCTGTTGTGTATTTTGTAGATATATTCTTTTTTTATGCAGGAGCCGATCGCGTTGAAGCGCTCGTCCACCTCACAGGCGGCGAGCACCGCCACGTCGTCGGGCAGATAACTGTTGAGCGCGAGGGGCAGGCGGTCAAGCGGGATGCGGCACCCGCTCTTGAAATTGGCGCAGTAGCGCAGGGCGTGGACGCCCGCGTCGGTGCGGCCGCAGCCGGTGGCGTGGACGCGCTCGCCCACGGCCTTTTCGATGGCCTGTTCGAGGGTCTGCTGCACGCTGATCTCGTTTTTCTGGCGCTGCCAGCCGTGATAGCGGCTGCCGTCGTAGCGGATGCGTAATGCGATGTTTTTCATATTCCGACTCTCTTCAGCACGATCATGCCCGCGAGGAAGAGGAGGCCCAGCGCGAGCGCGATCCGGTCGCGCGCGGCGAAGCGCAGCACCTTCATGCGCGTGCGCCCCTCGCCGCCGTGGTAGCAGCGGCTCTCCATCGCGACGGCCAGCTCGTCTGCGCGGCGGAAAGCCGAGACGAAGAGCGGCACGAGGATCGGCAGCAGCGCCTTGGCGCGCTCGGTGAGCCTGCCGGTCTCAAAGTCGGCCCCGCGGGCTTTCTGGGCGGACATGATCTTGTCGGTCTCCTCGATGAGCGTGGGAATGAAGCGCAGGGCCATGCTCATCATGATCGTCATCTCGTGGACCGGGACGCGGATCTTCTTGAGCGGGCCGAGCAGCAGCTCAAGACCGTCCGTGAGCGCGATCGGGCTCGTGGTGTAGGTCAGCAGAAAGGTCCCGGTGATGAGCAGCACGATGCGCAGGATCATCTGCACGGAGCGCGACAGGCCTTCCCAGGTCATGTGCCAGCCGGGGATGATCTCGCGGCCGGGGGTGTAGAACATATTCAGCAGCGCCGTGAGCACGATGATGAAGAGCATCGGCTTGAGGCCCTTGAAGATGTTCCGGGGCTTGATCTGCGAGAGGATCATGCACAGCGCGGTCACGGCCGTGACGATGCCGTAGGAGATCCAGCCGCGCGCCTGAAAGAGCGCCGCGATGAAGAGGACGACCAGCAGGATCTTCGTGCGCGGATCGAGACGGTGGACGACGGTGTCGCCGGGGAAGTACTGGCCCAGGGTGATATCCTTCAGCATGCCGCCGCCTCCTTTGCCCTGAGGATGGCGCTGAGCAGCTGCGCGTGGGTGTAGATCGAGCCCTCCAGCGGCACGCCCTCGGCCTTGAGCGCCATGGCGAGGGAGGTGGCGCGGGGCACGTCGAGGCCCATGGCCTCGAGCCTTTCCGGCTCGGAGAAGATCTCCGCTGGCGTGCCGTCCATGGCGACGCGGCCGTGGTCGAAGGCGATGATGCGCTCGGCGATGCGGGCGGTGTCGTCCATGTTGTGGCTGACGATGATGACCGTCGAGCCGCTCTTGCGGTGGTATTCGCAGATATTGTCGAGGATGCGGCGGCAGCCCGCGGGGTCGAGCCCCGCCGTGGGCTCGTCGAGGATCAGCACGCCGGGCCGCAGGGCGATCACGCCCGCGATGGCGATCCGGCGCTTCTGCCCGCCAGAGAGCTCGAGCGGCGAGCGATCGAAGAGCTCCTCGTCCACGCCGGCGAATCTGGCCGCCTCGCGCACGCGCTCGTCGATCTCCTGCTCGGAGAGCTTCATGTTCTTCGGACCGAAGGCGATGTCGCGGTAGACCGTCTCCTCGAAGAGCTGATACTCCGGATAC
>CAMVJF010000223.1 GCA_947167725.1 uncultured Clostridia bacterium
GCGGGACTATCCCGCGTTCGTGAGCGCCGAAAAGGAGGACTAAATGCAGGTAAAAATCGACAAGGGGCCGGAGGGCGGCATGAAAAAGAGCACGCGGCGCGTCAAGTCGCCCGTGGATCCCGGCCCGGACAAAACGCTTCCCATCATCCCGACGCGGGAGCTTCCCCGCCTCGAGGAGCTCGCCCCGGCCGCCGCGGAGCCCGCGCCCGCCGCCGTTCCCGCCGCGGGCGCGCGGAAGGCCGCGGTCAAGACATCCGGCGCGTCCGGCACATCCGGCACGTCCGGGGCGGCAGGCGTCACGCTCAGGCCGGATCTCGGGGAGCCGGTGCTCTTTGAGGCGCCCGGCGAGGACACGGGGGCGAGGGCGCGCTATGAGAGCGCGCGGCAGGCCGCCGAGACGCTCGCGGGGCAGGCGCCGCAGTACGACAGCCGCTATGACGCGCAGATCCAGAGCCTCTACGAGCAGATCGTCGGGCGCGGGCCCTTCCGCTACGACGCGGCGACCGATCCGCTGTATCAGCGGTACGCGCAGGACTACACGATGCGCGGCAGGCTCGCGATGCGCGACACGATGGGTCAGGCCGCGGCGCTGACCGGCGGCTACGGCTCGTCCTACGCGCAGTCCGTCGGAGAGCAGCAGTACGACAGCTATCTGCGCCGTCTCGGCGAGATCCTGCCGCAGACCTACGCGCTCGCGCTCGAGGCCTATGAGGCCGAGGGCGAGGGGCTGCAGAAGCGGCTGCAGACGACCGAGGCGCTGGAGCAGAGCGACTACGCGCGCTATCTCGACGAACTGGGGCAGCACAATCTCGCGCTCGAGCGCGCCGACCGCGCCGCCGAGAACGCTTACGATCGGATGGTTTCCGGCGAGGAGCGCGCCTACCGCCGCGCCGCGGACGACTACGCGCGCCGCGCGGAGGCCGAGGAGACGAGCTACGCACGCAGGCAGGCATACTACAAGCGCCTCGTTTCGCTGATCGCGGCGGGCTATACGCCGAACGCCGAGGACTACGCTCTCGCGGGCATGAGCGCGGCACAGGGCAAGGCGCTGGTCGCGAAATACCGCTCCTCCGCCCGCTCCTCCCGCGGCGGCAAAAAGAAGCAGGAGCAGGAAACCGCCGCCGCGAACACGCTGCGCAAAAATCTCTCCGGAGATACGAAAACCCTCCGCTGACCGTCCCCGGGGGGCGGGCGGAGGGGAGAGAAGAAAAAGAGTCGCGGGCTATACCCGCAGAAATAAGGAGGCATCCGATATGCAACAGACAAACACGCTCGATCTCCAGCTTTTTGCCGAGAGCGCTCCGGCGGGCGCGGAGACGGGCGGCACGGGCGCAGAGGCTGCCGACGCCGGGCAGCAGAACGCACGGCCCGGCGCGGCGAATACGGCCGCGGTACAGGCGGACGGCGAGGGCAAGGCTCCCCCGCGCCGGAGCTGGGCGGAGGTCCGCGCGGACTACCGCGAGGAGTTCGACGCGGAGGTGCAGAGCATCGTACAGAAGCGGCTGCGCGGCGCGCAGGAGAAGCTGCGGCGCTACGCCGAGCGCGAGGAGCGCGAGCGCGCCGGGCTCTCGCTGCGGCGGGAGCAGGCCATGGCGCACTTCGACGCGCTCTGCGCGCAGGCCGAGGAGCTGCGGCAGCGGCTGCCGGACTTCGATCTGATGCGCGAGCTCGAGAACGACGCCTTCGCCGAGATCACGCGGCCAGGCTCGGCCGTCACGCTGGAGCAGGCCTGCTACGCCCTGCACCCCGAGCTGCGGCTCCGCGAGGCGGAGGAGGCGGCGCGGCACGCGGCGGAGGCCGTGGGCGAGGCCGTGAAGGCCGGCGCGGCAAGGCCGCGCGAGAACGGCGCGCAGAGCGCCTCGCTCGCCGTCCCCTCCCACCGCGGCATGAGCCGGGAGCAGCGCGAGGAGCTTCGGCGCCGGATCTACGCCGCGGGCGCGCAGGGCACTCACCTCCCCGCCGGGCTCTGAAGGGCCGCACGGGCCGTCCCAGAGCAGGAATCCAAGACACCTAAAGGAGGAAATATGGAAAAGCATTTTGTTTTTGATCTTCAGTTCTTCGCCGACGCGGGCGACCTTGTGAACGCCACGGGCAGCTACGTCAACGCCAGCACCGGCGAGACCACCGCCTTCTCCGGCAGCAACACGCTCAGCCCCGAGATGAAGGACTTCTACGACACGGAGCTGCTGGAGAACGCGCGCGTCGAGCAGTTCTACGCCCAGTTCGCCAAGCGCCAGCCCCTGCCGAAGAACCACAAGGGCACCGTGGAATGGCGCAAGTGGAACAGCTTCGCGCCCGCCTCGCAGCTCAGCGAGGGCGTGATCCCCACGGGGCAGAAGTTCGGCGTGTCCGACATCACCGGCAGCATCAGCCAGTACGGCACCTACACCGCCATCACCGACCGTCTCGAGCTGCGCGCCTACGACGACGTGATCCTCGGCGCCACCGAGGAGATGGGCGCCTCCGCCGCCGAGACGCAGGAAAAGCTCATCCGCGACGCGCTGCTGGTCAACACCAACGTCCTCTACTGCGACAACATCAAGGACGGCGAGTACGTCTCCACGCCCACGAGCTGCGCGACGATGCTCGACAGCGCCGCGGGCCGCAGCGTGCTGACCCCGGCCATGGTCAACAAGGCCGTGACCATCCTCAAGAAGAACCGTGTCCCGCGCATCAACGGCCGCTACTACGCGGTCATCCACCCCTCCGTGGCCCACGATCTGCGCGAGTGCGAGGGCTGGCTCGAGGCGCACAGGTACGCCGCGCCGGACGAGCTGTTCAACGGCGAGATCGGCGAGCTGCACGGCGTGCGCTTCATCGAGGACGTCTTCGCCCCGGTGCTGGGCGGCGCGAGCTACAAGAACGCCCAGGAGGGCGTGACCTACGCGACCTATTTCTTCGGCAAGGACAGCTTCGGCATCATCGATCCCGAGGGCGGCGCGCTGGAGATGATCGTGCACGACAAGGGCGAGATCGGCGGTCCGCTCAACCAGTTCTCGACCATCGGCTACAAGTTTGAGACGAACGGCGCGACGATCCTCTATCCCGAGAGGCTGCTGCGCGTCATGAGCTGCAGCTCTTACAGCGCCAGCGATCCCACCAACTGACGATCCAAAAAAGGGGCGGGCATGCCCGCCCCCCGTTCGAACGAAAAAGGAGGACACCATGAATCCCAACGAAAAGCTCGTCGAGGTCTTTATCCCGCGCAGCGCGGGCAACAAGGACCCGAATTTCTTCGTCGGCGTCAACGGCGTGAGCTATCTGCTCCCCCGCGGCAAGAAAAGTCTCGTCCCCGCCGCCGCGGCCGCGGAGATCGAGCGCGCCCGCCGCGCCGAGGACGCGATG
>CAMVJF010000224.1 GCA_947167725.1 uncultured Clostridia bacterium
TGCCGTTCACGATGACGTTGCAGGCGCCGCAGTGGCCCTCGCCGCAGCCGATCTTGCAGCCGGTCAGCAGCAGGTGCTCACGCAGGACGGTCGCCAGGGTCTCGTCCTTGCAGAGGACCAGATTCCGGGTAACGCCGTTGATGACAAGCGTTTTCTTGATCATGTGTTTTCCTCCTGATATCAATATTTTTATTTGTGCCCTTTCGGTAAGGGTTGTGCGCTATTCGTGGCTGTGTCCGCCGCAGGGGTCGTGATCCGGTCCCTTGCCCGTGAGGTCCTTGATGCGCTCGATGCCGCGCGCCGACAGAAAGACGAGCTGAGAGACGCTGCCGTCGAGATTCTCGCCGCTCAGGCGGAGAAAGTTGGCGTTTTCATAGTAGTCGATGGGGAGCTCGCGGCGGTAGACCTCGCCTGTGTTTTCGTCGCGGATCTCGACCGTGACCTCGTGCGCAACGATCTCGAAGAGTTCATCGCCCATGGGAATCAGCCTCCTTATTCGGACATTCCTATCCACACCTATGATACACTTCAAAAAGTGATAGAATCAAGTTATAACAAAAAGCAATTCGCAGAACTTGCGAATTGCTTTTTATCCATTATTCACAATCTGCGTCCCCGCAGAATGGCAGTTATTACTAATTTACACCGCGATGACCAGCGTGCCGTTCACGTCGCACAGCGGCACGGCCGCAAGGCGTCCGTGCTCCGCCTCGTAACGCTCCAGCGCGCGCTTCACGCCGCCGAGCTTCGGATTGTCGTAGTCGTGTAGAAGAAGGCAGGCGCCCGCGCTCATACGCGGCAGGAAGAAGCGCAGCCCCGCGAGCGTGCTCTCCTCGAGATCCGCGTCGAGCGAGACGAGCGCGAAGCGCTCCCCCTCGAGCCCCTGCGCCGTCTGCGGGAACAGCCCCCGGCGGATCACGGCGTTTTCGGGATGCGGCAGAGCCGCGAGCACGGCGTCGGCGCTCGTGTTTTTGTGCGCCTCCGTAAAGCCCTTCCCCTCCCCGGTGCTCTCGATCGGATCGAAGCCGTCGAAGCTGTCGAAGAGATATAGTGTCCGCTCCGGCAGCAGCGCGCTGATCCAGCGAGCGAAGCCGCCGCGGTAGACCCCCAGCTCCGCCGCGGCGCCGGGCACGGAGGAAAGCCGCCGGCAGATCGCCTCCAGCGTCTTGAGCCTCACATAGTCGTTCTCGGAGCCCTCTCCCGAAATGCGCTCGGTCTTTGTCCACAGCGGAACGCGGATCAGGCGCTCGGAGCAGCCGATTCGGTTAACATAATCTTCTCCCAGGACTTCCTTCGCGCGCTCGCAGCTTTGATTCCGATCGACGCAGACAGTGTGGTTTTTCAGATAAAACACCTTGTCCGGGCCGATGCCGCGCTCGCGCAGCAGCCGTTCAACACGCTCTGCGTCCCGGCTCGCCACGATCAGGAGATCGAACTCCCGTCCGCTCAGCTCGTCGAGCGGGATCACCGGACGGCCGAGGAAAGAAGCGCCGCCCTCGCGCGTGACGAAGGCCGTGATCCGTTCGGCGGGCAGGACCTCGTCGACCAGATCCCCCGCGCCGCAGCCGGTACCGTATACATAGATGATCATTCATACCCCGCCTCTCTTTTTCGATTATAGCATGAAAGCGGCGGGGATGCACGAAAAATCGCATTCACCCGATTTACAAATAAAAAGCAATCGGTTATACTGTGAGACGAGAGGTGATAAAAATGGCCGACTGCTGTGAGATCCCCGGTCGGAGCGTGCGCGCCGCAGGAAAGAAGAACGTCTTTTCCGGCTGCATGCTCTGCGGAAAGGCTCTGCGCTACGATCTGATCGCCGTGCCGCGCCGCTGCGCGGTCTGCGGAGAAGAGAAGCTCTCCGACGCCGTGTGCGAGGACGGGCATTTTGTCTGCAACGACTGCCACGCGGCGGGACTGGACGAGTTTTTTGTCCCCTTCCTGCTTCAAAGCGAGGAGAAGGACCCGCTTGCTCTGCTCGAGCGGGTGATGACGCTGCCGCAGGTCCACATGCACGGGCCGGAGCATCACGCCATCGTCCCCTGCGTCCTTCTGACCGCCTGGCACAACTGCGGCGGAGAGGGCGATCTGAAAACGCTGCTCTCCGCGGCTCTCGGCCGCGGACAGCAGGTGCCGGGCGGCGCCTGCGGCTACTGGGGCGTGTGCGGCGCGGCGGCGGGCGCCGGGATCTTTATGAGCGTTCTGACCGGCTCGAATCCCGTTAACAAGGATGCCTGGCCCATCCCCATGCAGCTGACCTCGCGCTGTCTTGCGCGTCTGGCCGAGGTGGGCGGGCCGCGCTGCTGCAAGCGCACAAGCCGCCTCTGCATCACCGAGGCCGCCGCATTCACGGCGGAGCGCTTCGGCGTCACGATGCCGCTCGCGCCGATCCGCTGTACCTATATGTCGGAGAACAAGGAATGCATCGGGCCTGTCTGTCCCTATTTCCCGCAACGAAAAAAGGAGGCTGAAACATGACGAACGCCGCGCTGATCGTCGCCGCGGGCATGTCCTCCCGCATGGGGGATTTCAAGCCCCTTCTGAATATCGGCTCGATCTCCATCGCCCAGCGCGTGGTGGCCACCTTCCAGCAGGCGGGCGTGGAGAAGATCGTGATGATCACGGGCTATAACGCCACGCTTCTCGAGCGGCACCTGAGCGGGAACGGCATCGTCTTCCTGCGGAACGAGAACTTCCGCACGACGCAGATGTTCGACTCGGTCTGCATCGGGCTGCGCTATCTGCGGGACAAATGCGACCGCGTGCTCTTCACGCCGGTCGATATTCCGCTTTTTACCGCGGCCACGGTCCGCGCGCTGCTGGCTAGCGACGCGCCGCTCGCCTGCCCCGCCGTGGACGACGAAACCGGTCATCCCACGCTGATCGCCGCCTCGCTCTTCGAGCGCATTCTTTCCGACCGCGGGGATCAGGGCCTGCGCGGCGCGCTGGAGCGCTGCGGAGCCGAGATGAAGCGGATCCCCGTGAAGGACCGCGGCATCCTGCACGACGCGGACACGCCCGAGGACTATCGGGCGCTGCTGAAATACCACAACGAACAGCTGGTGCGCCCGGTGCTGAGCGTGTCGCTGGCGCGGGAAAAGGTCTTTTTCGACGGCCGCGCGGCCATGCTGCTGCAGCTCATCGACGAGACGCAGTCCGTGCGTCTGGCCTGTCAGCGGATGCAGATGAGCTATTCGAGCGGCTGGAACGTGATCCGCACGCTGGAAAGCCAGCTCAGTCGTACGTTGATCCGGCGCAGCCAGGGCGGCGCAGGCGGCGGAAAAAGCAGCCTGACCGA
>CAMVJF010000225.1 GCA_947167725.1 uncultured Clostridia bacterium
ACGCGGCGAGAGAGCCGCACATCGTCGACCTGGCGAACTTCCTCAACTCCATGGGTGCCGATATCCGCGGCGCCGGTACGGACACCGTCAAGGTCAACGGCGTCGACCGGCTCCACGGCGGCAGCTATTCCATCATTCCCGACCAGATCGAGGCCGGCACCTATATGGCGGCCGCCGCGGCCACGGGCGGGGAAGTGCTGATCAGGAACGTCATCCCCAAGCACCTGGAGTGCATCAGCGCCAAGCTGCGCGAAACCGGCACGATCATTCAGGAGAACGAGGATTCCGTCCTTGTCAAGGGCGCGAAGCATCTGCGCCGCGCGAATGTCAAGACGCTGCCGTATCCCGGCTTCCCGACGGACATGCAGCCCCAGATGGGCGCGCTGCTCTGCCTCGCCAACGGCACCTCCGTGATCACCGAGGGCATTTACGATAACCGCTTCAAGTACGTCAACGAGCTGCGCAAAATGGGCGCCGAGATCCAGGTCGACGGGCGCATTGCCGTCATCGAGGGCGGGCGCGAGCTCTCCGGCGCGGTCGTTCAGGCCTGCGATCTGCGCGCGGGCGCGGCCATGGTCATTGCCTGGCTCTGCGCCAACGGCGTGACGATCGTCGAGGACGTGCATTTCATCGAGCGCGGCTATGAGAATTTTGTCGGAAAGCTGCGCGCGCTCGGCGCGGACATCTCCGTCGTGGATTTCCCGGACGACGACGGCGGAACGGACAAGATCATATCGGTCAGTTGATGAAGATCACGGTATTTGCCAGCGGCTCGAGCGGCAATTGCCTGCTGCTCTCGGGCGGCGGGGCCAATCTCCTGATCGATGCCGGGATCTCCACACGCAGACTGTGCGCCCAGCTCGCGCGGTGCTGCTTATCATTACAGGACATCGACGGAGTGCTTATTACCCATGAGCACTCCGATCATATTTCCGGGCTGAAAGTGCTGCTCGACCACAGCGTCTGCCCGGTCATAGCGCCGCGGACCGTGGCCGCCCGTCTCGGCGGAATGCTGCCGCGGATCGACGGGCGCCTTCGCGTCGTCCCGGTGGGAGAGCCGTTCCCGATCGGCGCGCTGACGCTGCGCGCCTTTTCCACGCCCCACGACACGGACCAAAGCGTGGGCTACCGCGTCGAGGGCGGCGCCTCCTTCGCGATCGCGACCGACATGGGCTGCGTGACCGAAGAGATCCGCGACGGCCTGCGCGGCTGCGACGCGGTGCTCATCGAGGCGAACCACGACGAGGAGATGCTGCGCCTCGGACCCTACCCGGTCTATCTCAAGCGCCGCATCCTCTCGGATCGGGGGCATCTGTCGAACGAGAACTGCGCCGCGCTCGCGCGGGAGCTGGCCGAGGGCGGGACGGGGACGATCATCCTCGGCCATCTCAGCCGTCAGAACAACACGCCCGCCGCCGCGCTGGGCGCGGTTTCCGCAGCCCTCGAGGGCACCGGGGCCCGGCTGCTCTGCGCGCCGGATTTCGGGTTCCTGGAGGTCACGGTGGAGGAGAAAAAATGCTCGGTGTCAAGCTGATCTGCGTTGGCAGGATGCGGGAGAGGTATTATATCGAAGCCTTCGAGGAATACCGCAAGCGCCTCGGCGCCTACTGCCGCCTGGAATGCGCGGAGCTCTCCGAGCAGCGCCTCGGCGAGGATCCCTCCGAGAAAGAGATCGCCGCGGCGCTCGCAAAGGAGGCGGGGGAGATCGAACGCGCGATCCCGCCGGACGCCTTCGTCGTCGCCCTCTGCGTGGAAGGCCGGAGCATGAGCAGCGAGGAGCTCGCCGCTCTCCTGCACGAGCGGGAGAATTCCGGCAGGCCCCGCCTTTGCTTCCTCGTCGGCGGCTCCCGGGGCATGAGCGAACGGGTGAAGAGCCGGGTGGACCTTCGATTGAGCATGTCGAAAATGACCTTTCCGCATCATCTGGCGCGCGTGATGCTCGTCGAGCAGATCTACCGCGCGTTCAAGATTAACGAAGGGTCCCGGTATCATAAATGAAAGAACAGGAGTGAGAGGATGAACAAAGACGAATGGGGCCGCGCGGGCGACGCCCTCGTCTCCGGCCGCTGGCCGAAGGACGCGGAGGGCCGCGCCGAGGAGAGCGCCTTCCTGTGCAGCTGCCGCAACACGGACCTGAGCGACGAGCTGACGGTGAATCTGCTCGAGGCCTACGGCATTCCCTGTCTGCGCGACTATCCCGGCAACGGCGCGTTCGGCCGCGTCATCATGGGCGCGAGCGGAACGGGGGTTGACATTTACGTCCCGAAGAGTATGCTGGAAGAGGCTAAAATGCTGATCGAAGGAGAAAACTGCGATGAGGAATTATAAGGAAGAATACCAGCACTGGCTTGACAGTCCCGCGCTTTCCGAGGCGGAATGGAAGGAGCTCAACGCGATCTCGGACGACGAGAAGGAGATCGAGAGCCGTTTCTTCGCTCCGCTGGAGTTCGGCACCGCCGGTCTGCGCGGTACGATGAAGGTCGGCTTGCACCACATGAACGTTCACGTCATCCGCCACGCGACCCAGGCTTTCGCCAACGTGATCGCCGCCGAGGGCGAGGAGGCGATGCGCAGGGGCGTCGCCATCGACCACGACTGCCGTCTCAACGGCCGCACCTTTGCCGTGGAGGCCGCCTGCGTCATGGCCGCCAACGGCATCCACGTGCGCCTGTTCGAGGACCTGCGCCCCACGCCGGAGCTCAGCTTCGCCGTCATTCACTACGGCTGCACCGCAGGCATCAACGTCACGGCCAGTCACAACCCCAAGGAATACAACGGCTACAAGGTCTACTGGTCCGACGGCGCCCAGCTCCCGCCCCAGCAGGCGGACGCGGTCGCCGCGCAGATGGCGAAGATCGACATCTTCACCGGCTTCAAGACCTGCAGCTTTGAAGAGGCCGTGGCCGACGGCCGCATCGAGATCATGGGTGAGGAGACCGACGAGGCTTTCCTTGCCGAGGTGATGAAGATGGCGGTCGACAAGAAGACCGTGGCCGAGGTCGCCGACGATTTCAAGGTCGTCTTCACGCCCTTCCACGGCTGCGGCTACAAGCTCGTGCCGGAGGCGCTGCGCCGCCTCGGCCTCAAGCATGTCTACCCGGTGGCCGAGCAGATGGTCATCGACGGCAATTTCCCGACTGTCGAAAGCCCCAACCCCGAGAACCCGGAGGGCTTCTATCTTGCCGTCGACCTGGCGAAGAAGGTCGGGAGCGATCTGATCATCGGCACCGACCCCGACTCCGACCGCATCGGCACCATGGTCCGCAGCGGCGAGGACTACGTC
>CAMVJF010000226.1 GCA_947167725.1 uncultured Clostridia bacterium
GTCTCTTCGCGCCATACTTGGAGCGCGCCTGCATACGACCGGTGACGCCCTGGGAGTCAAGCGTGCCGCGGATGATGTGGTAACGGACGCCAGGGAGGTCTTTGACACGACCGCCGCGGATCATAACGACAGAGTGCTCCTGCAGGTTGTGACCGATACCGGGGATGTACGCGGTGACCTCGTAACCATTGGTCAGGCGGACACGGGCGATCTTACGAAGAGCGGAGTTCGGCTTCTTGGGCGTGGAAGTACGCACCGCGGTGCAGACGCCTCTCTTCTGCGGGGAGCTGATGTTCGTCTCCTTGTTCTTCAGGGTGTTCATACCCTTCTGCATGGCCGGGGACGTGGACTTGTAGGTGACCTGCTCTCTGCCTTTTCTCACCAGTTGGTTAAAAGTTGGCATTGTATTCCTCCTTTCTTCAGAATTTCAATCGGGGAAAAGCCTTGCGGCGCAATGCTTTTTCCCTGTGTTGACCGTTCTTGGCGCAATTTGGGCGCAATGAGGCCCACACGAATGGAGATTTTAGCATATTTCACAAAATTAGTCAAGAATTTTTGTGAGTTGAAATGAAATTTTTCTTTGCGTTTTCCGCTCTTTCAGAGGGCAAAACCGGAAGGCATCAGCCTTCCGGTTTTGGGCAGTATCGGGATTAGAGCGCGTTGGTCTTGCTGACGAGCGCGGAGAGGTCGACATACTCTTCCGGCGCGTCGGCGGCACTCTCGTCGGTCTCGTCCTCGAAGTCGCGGTACACGTTCAGACCGGTGCCGGCGGGGATGAGCTTACCGATGATGACGTTTTCCTTCAGGCCGGCCAGACGGTCGATCTTGCCCTTGATGGCGGCATCGGTCAGGACCTTTGTGGTCTCCTGGAAGGAAGCGGCGGACATCCAGCTGTCCGTGGCGAGAGAAGCCTTGGTGATGCCCATGAGCAGCTGCGTGCAGGTGGCATGCTCCAGCCGCTCCTCGCCCGCCGCGATGCGGCGGTCGATCTCGCGGTTGGCATCCTTGAAGACGGCGATGTCGATCGTTGCGCCGGAAAGCAGATCCGTGCTGCCGGCCTCGTCGACCTTCACTTTGCGCATCATCTGACGCACGATGACCTCAATATGCTTGTCGTTGATATCGACGCCCTGCTGACGGTACACCTTCTGGACCTCGTTGGTGATATAGCTGCGCACGCCCTGGCGGCCGAACTCATCGTCGTCCACGCCGCGGATGCGGAGCACCTCGTGCGGGTTGAGCGCGCCGGAGGTCAGCTCCTGGCCGCGGTCGACATGATCGCCGTTGTGCACGAGGATGCCGGCGGAGTGCGGCACGGTGTAGACCGCGGTCGCGCCCTCGGCCTCGTTGGTGATCGTGATGGTGTACATGATGCCCTTCTTGGCCTCTTCAATCGCGACGGTGCCGGAGATCTCGGCAAGGATCGCCATTTTCTTCGGCTTGCGCGCCTCAAAGAGTTCTTCGACACGGGGAAGACCCTGGGTGATGTCGTCGCCCGCGACGCCGCCGGTGTGGAAGGTACGCATCGTCAGCTGCGTGCCGGGCTCGCCGATAGACTGCGCGGCGATGACGCCGACCGCCTCGCCCATGTTGACCGGGCGGCCGACGGCGAGGTTGATGCCGTAGCAGCGGGCGCAAACACCCTGGCGCGCCTCGCAGGTCAGGACGCTGCGGATGAAAACGCGGTGGATGCCGTGCGCCTCGAGAACGGGAGCGTCCTCGGGCATGAACATGTGGTCGGTGCCAAAGAGGATCTCGCCGGTCTCCGGATCGGTGACGGGCCTCGCCGGGAACCTGCCGTGGATCGCGGTGCCGAAGGACTCGACGAGCTGGCCGCGGTCATACACGGCCGAGGCCCACACGCCGTCGGCGGTGCCGCAGTCCTTCTCGCGGACGATGACTTCCTGGCAGACGTCGACCATACGGCGCGTCAGATAGCCGGAGTCGGCGGTACGCAGAGCGGTATCCGCCATGCCCTTGCGGGCGCCTCTGGTGGAGATGAAGTACTCCAGGACGGACAGACCCTCGCGGAAGTTGGACTTGATCGGGATCTCGATGGTCTTGCCGGAGGTGTTGGCCATCAGGCCGCGCATACCGGCCAGCTGACGGATCTGGTTCATCGAGCCGCGGGCGCCGGAGTTCGCCATCATGTAGATGGGGTTGAACTCGTCGAGGCAGTTCGACAGCGCGTCGGTAACGGACTTTGTGGTCTTTTCCCACTCGGAGACGACCAGACGGTAACGCTCGTCCTCGGTGATGAAGCCGCGCTTGTACTGGCGCTCGATGTTGACGACCTCCTGCTCGGTCTCGCGGATCATCTCGTCCTTCGTGTTCGGGACGGTCATGTCCGCGACCGAGATCGTGATGGCAGCCTTGGTCGAGTACTTGTATCCCAGCGCTTTGATGCTGTCAAGCACTTCGGCGGAAATGGTGAAGCCGTACTTCTGGATGCAGCGGTCGATGATGTTGCCCAACTGCTTCTTGCCGACTTGGAAGCTGATCTCGTAGTCAAAGGCGTGCTCGGGATCGCTGCGGTCAACATAGCCGAGATCCTGCGGAATGGGCTCGTTGAAGATGATGCGTCCGACTGTGGAGTCGATCACGCGCTTGACCTCGACGCCGTCGATGCTCTTCGTCACGCGAAGACGGATCGGGGCGTGGAGCCCGATGGTGCCCTCGTTGTAGGCCATGATGGCCTCGTTGGCGTCACGGAAGCAGTGCAGCGAGCGATAGGCGCAGGGCCTGGTGTGCTCGGCGGCCGCTTTCTGGTTCGCCTCATAGATCTCGTCGCCGTCGACAATGCTTCCGCTCTCGAAGCCGGTGTCGCCCGGATCCGTGACGAGCAGCTGCTCGGCGCCCTTCTCAGCCTTGCCGATGCGGACCATGGTCAGATAGTAGGAACCGAGAATCATGTCCTGCGTCGGGACCGTGACGGGATGGCCGTCCTGCGGGCGGAGCAGGTTGTTTGCCGAGAGCATCAGGATCCTCGCCTCGGCCTGCGCCTCGGCGGAGAGCGGGACGTGGATGGCCATCTGGTCGCCGTCAAAGTCGGCGTTGAAGGCCGTGCAGTTCAGCGGGTGGAGGCGCAGCGCGCGTCCCTCGACCAGTACGGGCTCGAAGGCCTGGATGCCGAGACGGTGGAGCGTCGGCGCGCGGTTGAGCAGCACGGGATGCTCCTTGATGACGTCCTCGAGCGCGTCCCAAACCTCGGTACGCTGTTTGTCGACCATCTTCTTGGCGGACTTGATGTTGTTGGCAACGCCGTCCGCGACCA
>CAMVJF010000227.1 GCA_947167725.1 uncultured Clostridia bacterium
AATGGATTTCTCCTTTCTCTACGATGAGCGGCGCTCGCTCTTCGCGATCTGCTATGACACGGCGCATGAGCGCGCCGCGGGCGGCTGGTACGATCTGATGGCGAGCGAGGCGATGCTGACGAGCTATCTTGCCCTCGCGCGGGGCGAGGCGCCGCGCCGCCACTGGCGCGCGCTCTCCCGCGCGCAGCTGAGCCGGGACGGCTACTGCGGACTTGCAAGCTGGTCCGGCTCGATGTTCGAATATCTGATGCCGGCGATTTTTCTGCCGCTCGTAAAGGGCAGCCTGCTGTACGAGGCCAGCCGCTTCTGCCTCTACGCGCAGCGCCGCCGCATGCCGAGCGGACGGCCCTGGGGCGTCTCGGAGAGCGCCTTCTTTTCGCTCGACGCGGCGGGACGCTACCGCTACAAGGCACACGGCGTCGGCGCGCTCGCGCTGCGGCGCGGCATGGACGAGGAGACGGTCGTGTCGCCCTACAGCAGCTTTCTCGCTCTCGCGGCGGATCCGCGCGCGGCGGTGCTGAACCTGCGCAGGCTCGAGCGCTTCGGCGCGCGCGGGCCATACGGCTTTTACGAGGCGGTGGACTTCACGCCCCGGCGCAGCCGCGGCGCGGAGGGCGAGGTCGTCCGCTGCGTCATGGCGCATCACGCGGCGATGAGTCTCTGCGCGGCGGCGAACGCGGTCTGCGGAGGGAGCATCATCAGGCGATTTCTCGCGGATGCGAGGATGGCGGGGTTTTTGCCGCTGGTGGAGGAAAGAATGGACGAGGGCGGGGAGATCCTGCGCCGCAAGGACGGAGAGGAACGGGAAACACCCGCGGCGGCAAGGCGGAAAAATGCCGTAAAATCAGGCGGTCCGGGGGAGAGGGGAAGCTGCCTTCTCTCCAACGGCGCCTATACGGTCCTGCTCTCGGAGATGGGCGAGCTCTGCGCGGATCTGAGCGGGATCTGCGTCGAAGACGCACGGACGCAAGGGCTTCGCCTCCGGCTGCGTGAGCGGGGCTTTGAGCGGGTCCTGATGCCCGCGGTCCCGGCGCGCTGGGAGATGAGCGGAGAGTACTGCCGCTACGACTATGCGTTCGGGAATGTGAAGGCGGCGCTCACGGTCAGCGTCGGCGCGTCGGAGAGCGGCGCGCTCTACGAGCTCTCGTTCCTCGGTCTTCCGGCGGGGGCGGAGCTGGAGGCGGATTTCACGCCGCTGCTCTGCCCGATCGCGGACTGGCTCGACCATCCGGCCTTCGCCCGGCTCGGCATCCGCGCCGGGGAGAGGGACGGGACGCTGCTGCTCCGGCGCATCGCGCGGCGGGGCGGCGGAGACTGTTATCTCGCGATCGCGTGCAGCCGCGCCGCGGAATTCAGGGCCGAGGACGGCGCGGCGAGCGAGACGCTCCTGCGGCCGCACGTCACGCTGCGCGCGGCTCTTGAGGAGGGCTCGTGCGCGATGCGCTTCGCGCTCTGCGCCGCGTCCGACGCCGACGAGGCGCTGGAGGGGGCGCGGCGGCTGACAAAGAGCGAGGCTGCGCGCGGCTCCTTCGTTACGGCGGCGGCCGCGCTGCTGGCGCTGCAGGAGAACGCGGTGTTCGGCGCGGCGGAGATCGCCGCGGCGATGCGCGTCAATCTCCCGCGCGAGGCCGCGCCGCGCAGGGAGCTCTGGCGCTGGGGGCTGTCGGGCGACGTGCCGCTGCTGCTCTGCGGCGCCGGAGCGAAGGAGGAAGAGGAGCTTCTGGGCCAGTTCTGTCTGCTGCGCAGTCTGAACATCGGCGCGGAGCTTGCGATCACGAGCGGCGAGGAGGGCGAATACCCCCAGCAGACGCGGCGGCGCGTCACCGCCGTGCTGGCGCGCGCGGGGCTCGAAGCCCTGCTGGACACGCCCGGCGGCATCCGCATCGTGCCGCGCGCGGCGGAGGAGACCCTCGCCTCCCGCGCCGCCTTCGCGGTGGGAAGGCCCTTTCCCGGACGCGAGGCGATGGACGCGCTCGAGAGCGGGGCGCGCAGCGGCGGAGAGCCCGTGTGCCGCATCGAGGACGGCGGCGCGGTCTCCTTCCGGACGGGCGGGAGGCTCCCGTCAAAGCCCTGGCAGAACATCCTCTGCGAGCGGGGCTTCGGCTGGATCGCGAGCGAATGCGGCAGCGGCTGGATGTGGCTGCACAACATCCGGGAGGGACGGGTCAATCCGCCGCCCGCCCTGCCCGAGGACAGCGCGGGCAGCGAGCAGCTCTGGGCGGAGACGACGCGCGGGCGCGTGTCTCTCTTCGCCGCGGAGGACGGGATCGACTGCAGCGTGCGATACGACGGCGCCAGCGCGCGCTGGAGCAAGGAGATCGAGGGGCGGACAGTCACGCTCACGGGCTTTCTCGACGCCGCGAGCGGGGCGCGCGTGCTGCTGCTCGAGGGCGCGGAAGGGCTCGAGCTCTGCTGGCGGATGGAGCTGAGGCTCGGCGCGCCGGGAGGAGAGGCCGTCCGGGCGCGCTTTGAGGGCGGCGTCCTGCGCGCGGAGAATCCCGAGAGTTTCTTTGAGGATATGCGCTTCCTCGCCATGGTCTCCGCGCCGGCGCAGGGACGCTGCGACTATGCCGAGCCGGGGATGCTGCTGCGCTTCAGGGCCCGGGAGCGGGAGGTCCTCGTCTGCGGCTGCTGCGGAGAGGAGACGCTGCGCGCCCTCTGCGGGGCGGACGCGGCGTGCCGGGCGCTGGGCGAGGCGAGACGGGCGGCGGAGGCGAGGGCGAAACGCTTTCGCCTGCGCTGCAGCGACGAAGCGCTGGAGCACTATCTCGGCGGCTGGTGCCTCGCGCAGATCCGCGCCCGGCTCGAGGCGCGCGGCAGTCTCTACCAGAGCGGCGGCGCGATCGGCTTTCGCGATCAGCTGCAGGACGCGTGCAATCTCCTGTTGATCGAATCCGAAAGCGCCCGGGCGCGCATCCTCGACTGCTGCCGCCATCAGTACCGCGAGGGCGACGTGATGCACTGGTGGCACGCGCATCCTGCGGGCGACCGCGGCGTGCGCACGCGCTGCAGCGACGATCTCCTGTGGCTGTGCTGGGCGCTGGGCGAATACGTCGAGGCCACCGGCGAGACGGCGATCTGCCTCGAGGAGCTCCCCTATCTCGAATCGCCCCGGCTCGGGGAGGGGGAGCGCGACCGCTATGAGAGTCCCGGAGAGAGCACCGAGCGCGGAAGCGTGCTCGACCACGCGCTGCGGGCGCTGCGCTGCTGCGCCGCGCGGGGCTTCGGGCCCCACGGCCTGCCCCTGATGGGCTGCGGCGACTGGAACGACAG
>CAMVJF010000228.1 GCA_947167725.1 uncultured Clostridia bacterium
GCATGCCGACGGCCTTGCCGCCGATGCAGCCCGTGCCGATCTCCCGCTTCTTGATCGCCATGAGGTCGGCGGTCGAGAAATACTTGCGGCACAGCGCGAAGCGCTGCGGCTCGGTGCCGAGCAGGCAGCGGATGATGTTGTCCCTGCGCGCGGCGGTCTCGGGATCGTCCGGCTCCCCGCCGCCCTCGGGCGCGAAGTCGAACATGCTGTCCCAGCAGTCGCGCCGCTCCCCGGTCTGGGTGAAGATATCGAAGATGCCGTAGCTCTCGGCGCTGGAGGTGACGAGCGAGCTGTTGGCACCCTCGATGCGGATGGGGAAGTACATATACGGCGTCTGCCGCCCCTCGACCTTGACGGCGTGGATATAGGTCGCGGCGTTCATCGTGCGGATATTCATCAGCACTGGCGTCGCGTGGCGGATGCGCGAGACCGTCTCGTAGATGTGCTTCTCATAGAGCACCGGCACGTAAGCGATGGACTGCTGCTCCTGCAGGAACGGGCAGGTCAGGCAGAAGAAGTTGCACACCATCATATCCGAGAACCAGTATTTCTGCAGATCGGTGATGCAGTCGAAGATATAGAACACGCCGGCGCCCTCGGCGGCGATGATGCGGTGGACCTGGACGGCGAAGGTCTCGAAGCCCACGGTGGGGTCGAGCACATAGCGTTTGACGTTTGCGCCGCGCTCGGAGAGCGCCTGAGCGTCGATGATCTCGTCGTGGTCGGCGAAGCGGAGGTAGACGATGCGCTGCCCGTCGCGCGCGGTATTGGCGACGAACTTTGTGGCGGCGAACATATAATCGCCGATCTGTTCGACCTGCCAGAGCACGGTATCCCCGGCGCGCAGACCGTCGATCGCGCGGTCCAGTCCCTCGATGCCGGTTCCGATGCGTCTGTCCCTTTCCATGGCGAAAACCTCCTGCGTCAGCATTTTGTGAATATGACCATCTTATCATCCCGGGGGGCTGTTTTCAACGAAAAATCTGTGATATAGTAGACGGCAGAACGACAGATGAGAGGTGCCATGCGATGAAATACGATTTTGAGACCGTTCTGGACCGCCGCGGGAAGGATTCGATCGCCGCCGACCGCGTCCCCTGGGACGAGAAGGTCGACGAGGGGGTCGAGCCGATCCCGATGTGGATCGCGGACATGGCCTATCCCACCGCCCCGCCGGTGCTCGAGGCGATGCGCCGCCGGCTGGACAATCCGAGCTTCGGCTACTACGCGCTGTCCGACGAATACTATGACGCGATTCTCTCGTGGCAGCGCCGCCGCAACGGCGTCGAGGGCCTCGCGCGGGAGCATATCGGCTATGAAAACGGCGTGCTCGGGGGCGTGGCCTCGGCCGTACAGGCGCTCACCGCGCCTGGCGAGAAGATCCTCGTCCACTCGCCGACCTATATCGGCTTCACGCACACGATCGAGACGCTGGGCCGCGTGCTCGTCCACTCGCCGCTCGTGCGCGACGGGGCGGGCGTGTGGCGCATGGACTACGCCGACATGGACGAGAAGATCAAAACGCACGGCATCCACCTGGTCATCTTCTGCTCGCCGCACAATCCCAGCGGCCGGGTCTGGGAGCGGGAGGAGCTCGAGCGGGCGATGACGGTCTTCCGGGACAACAACTGCCTCGTGATCTCGGACGAGATCTGGTCGGACATCGTCATGCCAGGCTATCGCCATATCCCGACCCAGTCGGTCAGCGAGGACGCGCGCGAGCGCACGATGGCCTTTTACGCGCCGAGCAAGACCTTCTCTCTCGCGGGCCTCGTCGGCTCGTATCACATCATCTACAACCGCTATCTGCGCGAGCGCGTCGTGCGCCAGAGCGAGCAGAGCCACTACAACGCCTGCAGCGTCCTGGCGATGCACGCCCTCGTCGGCGCCTACTCGCCGGAGGGAGAGGACTGGGCCGAGCAGATGCTCCGCGCCGTGGACGCGAACTTCGACTATGCCTGCGCCTTCATCGCCGCGCGCTTCCCGGGCGTGAAGGTCATGCGTCCGCAGGGGACCTACATGCTCTTCCTCGACTGTCACGATTTCTGCGCCTCACACGGCGTGACGATCGGCGAGCTGCAGCGCCGCGGCGTGCGCGCGGGCGTGATCTGGCAGAACGGCGAGGACTTCGTCTGGCCCGAGACGATCCGCATGAACCTCGCCCTTCCGCTCTCGCAGCTCCGCGAGGCCATGGAGCGCCTTGCGAAATACGCCTTCGTATAGGGCCGGAGTGCACTCCGGACGCCATACCGCAGACTCTCCGCCCCGGGCGGGGAGTCTGCGGTTTTTTCTTTGACCAAACTGTGAATTTTCCCTTTTCCTTCCGGCGAGACTATTGACAAAGCGGGGTGCGGATGGTATATTAGCACTCGGATAAAAAGAGTGCCAACAGTCGGTGACCCGGAGTGCTAACATGGGAATCAGCGAGAGAAAAAAGAAAATACTGGCCGCGGTGATCGACGCCTATATCGAGACCGCCGAGCCGGTCGGCAGCAAGGCCATCGCCGCGACGGCGGGCCTCGGCTGCTCCTCGGCGACGATCCGCAACGAGCTCGCCGAGCTGGTCGCGATGGGTTATCTCGAGCAGCCGCACACCTCGGCCGGGCGCGTCCCGACGCCTATGGGCTACCGGATGTACGTCAACGAGCTGATGGATAAGCAGAAGCTCTCGATCGAGGAGAGCGAGGACATCAACCGCCGCCTCAACCAGAAGCTGCAGCAGCTCGACGACACGATCAGCGACGTCAGCCGTCTCGCCTCGCAGCTCACGAACTATCCGGCCATGGCGCTCACCGCGCGCGAGGCCGTGACGATCCTGCGCTTCGATCTGATCTATGTCGACGCGAACACCTTCATCATCGTCGTGATGCTCAGCGACCACACGGTCCGCAACAAGCTGGTGCGTCTGCCGATCTCGGTGGACGAGAAGATGATCCGCAAGCTCGCCACGCTCTTCAACGCCAACTTCACCCATATCGGCGAGGACGCGATCACCCCGGTGCTGATCTCCTCGACCGAGCGCAGCGCCGACGACACGATGGGCATCACGGCCGTGATCTCCTCCTTTGCGATCGAAGTGCTTTCCAGCTCCTCCGCCCCCGCGGCCTTCGTCTCCGGCGAGAACAGGCTCCTCAGCCAGCCGGAGTTCCGCGACCCGGACAAGGCGCACCGCCTGATGAGCTATCTCGCCGGCGGCGGATCGCTCCTGCCGGCGGAGAGCCTGCCCGGCAGCAACGAGGTCCGCGTGCTGATCGGCCCGGAAAACGTGGC
>CAMVJF010000229.1 GCA_947167725.1 uncultured Clostridia bacterium
GTGGCGCCTGAGTAAGAGAAAAACAGTACCGCGTCCTCCTGCGCCAGCGTAGCTGAGGCAATAATCTGCATATGTGAATCCGAGACGGGAACATATTTTCCGTCGCAGATCGAGAACAGATGCGCCGCCTCCTCTGCCAGAATCATCGACGCGCCCTGCCCCATGCAGAGCACACGACGTGCGCCGCGCAGGATCTCCACCGCCTGCTCGATCGCTTCGGGCCTGATCAGCGAGAGCGTCTGCAAAAGCGCCTCGTTCTCTGCCGCGTAAAGCTTCTGGGCGAGAGTGGGCGTGCTGTCGTTCTCCCCGATGGGCTGTCCTGACGACGAGGGCGCATGCGTCGGTGCGCCGGCGTTGGCGATAGCCAGCTTGAAGGCATTGTAGCCCTTGTAGCCAAGCCTGCGGCAGAAGCGGGAGACCGTGGCCTCGGCCACGCCGCTTTCCTCGGCAAGTTCACCGATCGACAGGTACTGGGTCCGGTCGCGGTTTTTCATCACATAGTCCGCGGTCTTCTTTTCGGCGTTCGTCAGCTCATAATAGGACTGGCTGATGGTTTCGAACACATCGGGAGAAGGGTTTGGCATCGGGATCGATCCTTTCTTCATGGAGATGAGATTCCGTGTCGGGCGGGAGAAGGGCGATCAGACGGCGGCGTCCTCCAGAAGCTCGCCGAGCATCACGTCGACCATCGAGAGCATGCGGGGCAGATGGAACGGCCCCTTAAAGGTCGAGCCCTTGCAGGCCGGCTGCGTCGGCTTGCCGTCGCGGCGAAGATAGCCGTACCATTCGCCGTAGGCCGGGTCGGAGAAATATGTCTTGCTGTACTCCAGCGTCTTGAAGAACCAGTCGAGATATTCTTCGCGCCGCGTGTCGCGGTAGAGCATCAGCGAGGAGATCAGGATCTCATCGTGCGGCCACCAAAGCTTCATGTCGTGCTCATACGACTCGGGCGGACGGCCGAGACAGTCGATGAAATACAACAGTCCGCCGTACTCCTTGTCCCAGCCGGCGTTGATGGCGCGGTCAAAGATCGTCGCGGCCTTCTCGACGAGAGAGGCGTCCCCGGTGCGCTTGGCGTGCTCGAGGAGGAACCAGACGCCCTCGATGTCGTGGCCGGGGTTGACAATGCGCCCCTCGGTAAAGTCGAGACGGGCCTCGCCGTCCGGACCGACGTTTTCAAGAACACAGCCGAGCTCGTCCTTGACGTGATAGCGGAAGATATCGTCCACGCAGGACTGCGCGCGCTCGTCATAAAGCGCCTGCTGGTCGGGGTCAACACGGCGGAGTACGCTCGTGACGTTGAGATAGATCATCGGGATGCCGAAGGCGCGGCCGCTGCGTGTCTCCGGGATCGTCTTCGGGCCGAGCCCAGTGGGGTCGGGCATGCCGTGCCACGGATCCCAGTAGAGATCATAGGCCCGACGGGCGCGTTTGAGGCACTCTTCATCGCCGGTGACGCCGTAATACTCCGCGTTGGCCATAGCGTAGAACGCCTCGGAGAAATAGTAGCGGCGCTGGCGCAGCGGCTTGCCGTCGGCCGTCACGGTGAAGTACATCCTGTCGCCGGCTTCGCGGTTGAGGCAGCACTTTTCCATAAAGTCAAGGCAGCTTTTCGAGGCGGCGAGCCACTCCTCCCGCGCGCCGTACAGATGGCACAGCCATGCGAAGATCCAGCCGCAGCGGCCCTGCATCCACACGCTCTTGTCAGTGGAATAGAGTTTGCCCTCGCGGTCAAGACAGGTGTAGACGCCGCCGTTGACCTCGTCCATGCCGTTGTCCAGCCAGAAACGCTGGCAGCGATCCAGCTCCTCGCGGATCCATTGCCGTGCCTCGTTCAGTTTCGTCTTATCCATTGAAAAATCTCCTTGTCGGAACAGATTGAAAGGGGGTTTCTTATATATATATCATAGTATCATCACTGAAAGAAATTTTCAACCGATTCTTCCTGAAAAAAATAAAATTCAAAAAACCGATGACAGCGGGAAGCGCATATGCTATAATTCAAAACAGGATCATAATCGCCCGAGCGGGCACATTTACGATCAACAAAGGAGGATTCCGACATGGAGCATCTTGGCATCTCGTTTCCCGTCAAAAACATCCCCGCGCTCGATCCGGGCTTTCTGCCGCTTCAGCGCTTCAACGAGGCGTTCCTGTCCGGCGCGGACAAACCTGTCGGCATCGCCGTAGAGCGTGCAAACGGCGAGATGGCGTCTGTCGAGACGTTCATCCACGGCACGGAGGCGCTGCGCGAGGCCGACCATTACTATATCGACCGGCTGGTCAAGACCATGCTGTGGATGAAGGGCGGCTATAAGATCTATGTCCGCGGCGACGAGGACACCTTCGCCTTCCTCAAAAGCATTTACTGCGCCGGCGGCAAGCAGGAATTCGACTGGGACTATATGGCCCATGTCTTCGAGCACCCCTTTGAGATCGTAATGACCGACACGCTCCCCGCGCCGAAGGACGCGCCGAAGGCGATCGGCGGCCACACGGACGGCTGCCGCATCGGCTTTGACGCGGGCGGCAGCGACCGCAAGGTCTCCGCCGTTGTCAACGGCGAAGCCGTGTATTCCGAGGAGGTCGTCTGGTTCCCGAAAACGAACAGCGATCCTGATTACCACTATGACGGCATCACCGCCGCCTTCCGCTCCGCCGCCGCCCATATGCCGCGCGTCGATGCGGTGGGCATCTCGTCGGCCGGCGTGTACATCAACAACCGGACGATGAACGCCTCCCTT
Organism: uncultured Clostridia bacterium; assembly: GCA_947167725.1. Lineage (GTDB taxonomy): Bacteria > Bacillota > Clostridia > Oscillospirales > Oscillospiraceae > Limivicinus. Next base: position 2,745 of record CAMVJF010000229.1, read on the forward strand.
TTCCTCAAGGTCCCGGCTGATCTGTTCGAGGCCAAGGTCAAGGACATCTATATCCGCGCTGTCCACGACACCTTCGGCAATGTGCCGTATGCCGTGGTCAACGACGGCGACGTGACTGCCTTGGCCGGCGCGCTGAGCCTGGGGAAGAACAATATGCTGGGCATCGCCATGGGCACCAGCGAGGCGGTCGGCTATGTGGACGAGCTGGGGAGGATCACCGGCTGGCTCAATGAGCTGGCCTTCGTCCCCGTGGACGCGAATCCCGAGGCCATGCGCGACGAATGGAGCGGCGATATCGGCTGCGGCGTCAAGTACTTCTCCCAGGACGGCGTCATCAAGCTGGCGCCTGCGGCCGGCATCGAGCTGGATGAAGCTCTGTCGCCGGCGGAAAAGCTGAAGGTCGTACAGGGGCTTATGGCTGAAGGCGACGAAAGAGCCGCAAAGATCTACGAAACGATAGGTGTATACTTCGGTTACGCAGTCGCGTATTACGCGATGTTTTATGATATCAAG